>JAYSML010000047.1:0-3811 GCA_043724745.1 bacterium | reverse complement strand
CCCCTTGTCCAACCGCATTCTGCGAATTAACGATGAAAGTCCATCCTCTCTCAGTATTTTTTGTATTTAACAAAAATGCCTCTCTAAATTTCCCATTTTTTAAAAGATTTTCTACAATGCTATTGTCATAATCTTTGTATCTTTCGATTTTTTGTATCTGGTCTTCTGTTGGTGTTACTCACCCATCTGCAAGTGAAAGTGTTATGAATCAGGCATGTTCTTTGTTCTTGATCATCTCTTCCAGATATTCACCACATCATCAATCGATAACTTTATCTACTTCTTCTTTTATTTCAGAAATAGCGCAATAATACACTGATCAATTTTTATTTTTATCTATATCTTTTGGCTCAAGATCTTTTATTTTCTTCATTACCTCAGATAGAATTTTTTTGATTTGTTCTTCGGCTAGAGTATTTCCTTGTTTTGCGTAGATTGAGAGAAGCTTAAGTCCGTTTATTCAACAATTTCAGGCAATTTCAATTAAGAGATCTTTTTCTTCTTGGGAAAATTCATTACTATTTTTTAGTATATTCTCATTGTTGATATAAGTAGAAATTTGGAAACTTTTATCTCATTTAATAAATTTTCCGTAAAAATCTTTTTTAATTTCTTCTAGAGGTGTTTTAGTATCCTTAGTATAATACATCACTCTTTCATTTAATCATCTTTTCGCTTCCTGAATACGTTTTTGTCTTCCAATTTCTGCTTTTTCTTGTTTGTGTTGTTCGCGTACAATGCTTTCTGTTTCTTTATAAATTGGATTCTTTTTTTCTTCACTCAAAATTTCTTCAGGAAGTTTTTTTATAAACAGTTTAGTGATTTTATTGCTAGTAAGTAAACGCTGTTTATTAAGCTTTCTTGCTACGTATTGACGATAATCTTGTACTTGATTAAGATTTGTTAGTTGGTTAACCATCGTTTTATATAAGTAATAAATATTGACAGATACAATATTATATATTTAATATAGATTATCAAGAAGTGCTACTCATAAACTGTTGTTGTTCGTCGTCAACATGATATTATTTCTCTGCGTTTATTTTTCCCTTTGCATTTTTTCTTATTTTCCCTAAATACAATCCATATTTATACTTTGAAAATCTAATATGAAAATCTGAATAGTCTGACTTCCAAACGTAGGTAAATCCACGCTTTTCAATGCTCTTACCAAATCATATTCTGCTCCAGCAGAAAACTTTCCTTTCTGTACTATAGATCCAAATATCTGAATGGTAGAGGTCAAGGACAAAAGAATAGATGTCCTGTCGGAGATGTCTGCTTCCAAAAAGAAAGTTTATGCACATATCGAATTTGTAGATATTGCATGACTTGTAAAATGAGCTAGCAAAGGAGAGTGATTAGGAAATAAATTTCTTTCTCATATCCGTGAAGTAGATGCTATAGTCCAGGTTATTAGACATTTCAAAGATTCTGATGTTGTTCATGTAGAATGAAATATAGATCCAGTCAGAGACGTAGAAATCATAAATACTGAACTTATTATGGCTGATCTTGAGCAGATAGATAGAGCTCTACCAAATCTACAAAAAAAATGAAAACTGACTGGAAACAAAGACGACCAAAAGCTAGCAGATGTTTTTGTTCAAATCAAGGAGGTTTTGCAACAATGAAAAATAGCTCATTCCTTATATGAGTATCTTTCCCCAGAAGAACATAAATTAATCAAACCATATAATTTACTGACTATGAAGCCTATAGTTTATGCACTAAATATATCACAAGAAGACATTGCATACTGATTTAAGCTTCAAGAAGAATATATGCTCAAACTTCAAAGTCCAATCGCAATCGTAAGTGCTAAACTTGAATCAGAGATGATGGAATTGGATGGGGACGATAAACAGGAATTCATTGCCGAGCTATTAGAAATGGACAAACTTACTCATATACCAACTTTAGATGATTTAATTTCCCTAGCATTTCAAAAAGTTTGACTAATGTATTATTTTACAACTGGAGAAAAAGAGACGAAAGCCTGGACTATACCAATTGCTTCTACTGCTCCTCAAGCAGCATGAGCTATTCATACAGACTTTGAAAGATGATTCATCAAAGCTGAAATTGTATCCTATGATTCTTTGGTAGAATCGGGATCTCGGTCTAAAGCCAAAGAAAAGGGATTGGTTAAACTAGAATGAAAAGAATACGTAGTTAAAGACTGAGATGTCGTAATATTCAAATTTAATGTATAGTAGGAATATAAATGGAATCTCTGATAAAAATCTCTTGACATTACAAATCAAATTCCTATACAGGAACCGTGATTAAATTATCAACATAAAAACAGCGATTTATTCGCTTATATAGGGTAAATTTTATTTACTAAATCATATAAAATATGAATTTCAACGTAAAAATGGATGATAAAAAAATCAAGGTTGATATAGAAAAAACTAATTTAAAAGATATTTTGATATACTGCAAACCCAAGGAAAGGCTTATTCTTATGAAAAAATTCTGACTTGATGGAAGCAAGGAAATCCCTCTACAAAGAATCGGAAAAGAATATTCCCTTACTAGAGAAAGGATTAGACAAATCGAAACTCAGGCTCTTATGAGATTTAGAAGACTTATCGTTTGAAACGATACTTACATGGAAGTTTTGCAAGAAGCAAAAAAAATTATAGATGCACACGGTGGTATATTGGGAGAACTTTCTTTGATATCCAAGATGGTAAATAAAAATATCTTCAAGTTTACAAAACAAGAAATTAAACTTGTATTGGTTTCAGATTTTGATGTGACATATCTAAAGAGAAATAAATATCTAAATAAATCTTTCTATCTAGAACCTCTATACGAAGATATGCTTACAAAAATGGTTTTGCATATTCAATCATACTTCGAAAAGAGAAATAAAAGCCAAGATTTATACGAATTCATAGGATACCTAAAAGAAAATTTTGCAAAAGATTTCAAAGATATCCATTATCTAAAAAGTGATCTTTTCTATGTTAACTTCTTCGATACTATCAGAGAAATTAGCGTATTCGATGGTAAAATCTGATTGCCATTATTTGCAGATGTTAATCCAAAAACAATCAAGTTAAAAATCCTATACACAATGAGAAGGATAAATAAACCTATTCATTATCAGGAATTGCCTTCAAAGATTATGGAATGGTTTCCTGCAAAAAATATCAAAATCAATACAGTTCACAATGAACTAGTAAAAAATAATGATATCTTCGTTAATCTATGACTATGAATTTATGGATTGAAAGAACGAGGTTATGAATGAGGAATGGTAAAAGAAATCCTAGTTAGAATATTTGAAAAAAACGACAGACCTATGAATGTAAAAGAGCTTTGTAAAGAAATGCTAAAAGAGAAAATGGTAAGCCCAAATACAGTGATGCTAAACCTACAAAAATATAAAGATCTATTCAAGAGAGTAGAGAAGTGAGTATACGAATTGGTAAATAAGAAATAATATATTTTCAAAGTGATCCTCCGTAAAGTCGGGGGATTTTTCTTTGTCTCGTATATATTTATACCACTTACCTGGCACAAGAAATTTTTTGGGAAATTTCTGCATCTTATTAAAATTTTGTCTTGAATTAAAAATCAAATATTATAATATTCAACCTATCAAGAACTAGTATTTTTTTTGTAGTACAATTACAGAAAACAGGCTCAGGTGATGGAACTGGTATATTTATACCGCATAGCGGTGCATGTACATAGGCTTTAGCTTAGTACGATTATTTAAAACAAGCTCAGGTGATGGAACTGGTATACATGTACGATTGAGGTTCGTATGCCGTAAGGCTTGGGGGTTCGAGTC
>JAYSML010000046.1:0-1791 GCA_043724745.1 bacterium | reverse complement strand
CTAAAATTCGTCAAAAAGTTTAGTGATAATCCCAATCTCTGAAGCACAATAAAGGTAATGAAAAACGACAAAGGAACAGTCATACTTCATATAAGCGATTCTTTGAAACCTACGAAAAGCAATATAGACAAAAACACCAAAATCACAGTCTCCAAACCATTATGAGCCAGATCATTATAATCTTGAGAAATCGTCTCTGCCATATCTACAACATATTTTATGTTCAATCCATCATAATCTTGTTTTTTTAGTTCCTGTTCTAATGACTTTTTTGCCTCAGCAGAAGAAGCCAATATGCTAGATCAAGCCTTCTTATTGAACGACAAAAGAACATAGCTATTTCAGTAATTTTTATATCCTCACATCATAGTGATATTCTTATCTTTCAATTCAGTTTTAATTTCAGCTATATCTTTCAAATGTATAACTCATCAATTTATACTAATAGGTACATTTTTTAGTCAGTCTACATCATCCAATTCTCCTTGTATCCTGAAATCATAAGCATAATCACCAATCTCATGGTTTCCCAAAGGCTGGTTTTTATTGAAAGCACCTATTGCCTGTGTGATTTGAGAAATACTTAATCACATGCTTTCGGCCTTAGCCTTATTTACCATAACATTCAAAGTATAGTCCGCAGTTCAGTCTATATCTACCTTGCTTATATTTCATTTACCATCAAGTACCGCCTTTAATTTCCTAGCTTTAGTTTTGAGATATTCTTGTGAATAATCAGATTTTTTAGCATACAAAAGCACATTAAACATTTTCTCGTTTTCAGTAGAAAATTCTGTCACCATAGGTCTTTCTACATTAGTCGGCATCGCCACCTTATCTACTGCATCCTTGATATCTACCAATGCCTTATTTGTATCAGTTTCATTTTTTAGCTCCACCATAATGCTAGAAACTCATACCATACTTTTGGATGTGATTTTTTTTATTCACTTAATATCCTTTATTTCTGTTTCTATCTTTTCTGTAATCAAACTATCCATATCCGTTGGATTGACTCACTGATAGATGGTAGTAATTCATATAATACCAAACTTAATATTTGGACTTGATTCCTTGGGTATCTGTATCACAGACATCACACCTACAACCACCAAAAGTAAAGTAATCAAAAAAGTTGTTCTTCGTCTCTTTACCCAAAATCCATAAAATCCTGATTCTAGTTTATTTCTAAGCTTAGTAAATCTATCCGTCATGAGTATTTTATATAAATCATAAATATTTTTCTTATCTTTTTTTTGATATAGAACGAAATTCACTTTAATTAAGTTAAGTATGAAAAGTATAACTTATCAGACTACAAAATCAACAGCAAAAACCATACCACAGAACAAAATATCAAAACGTCAATCCAAAAAAATAGATATAATCTGATTTCATTCCGAAAAATTGACAGATTTTTTTTAATATGTAAAATCAGAGATGTAGATTATTTTATATTTAATTTGCAAAGATGAGTTTCAATTCAATGAAAAATGGTCCAACTAGAGAAGAGCTACAAAGAGAGCTATCTTTGGCCCAATCAGCAAACGATCGAGAAAAAGCAAGCTCGTTGGTAAAACAACTTAGAGAAATGGACGATCCAACCAAGGCTAATGACAGAAAAAAACTTGAAAAAGATTTATCAGATGCACAACTTGCTGGAAAACGAGATGATGCAGAAAAAATTATAAATCAGCTCAAATCTATGGATACCCCTACCAAAGCCAACGAAGATTTAAATGAATTTGATGAAAGTCTAAAAAAAATACAAGAAAAATTAAAAAATCCAAA
>JAYSML010000045.1:0-3173 GCA_043724745.1 bacterium | reverse complement strand
GTAATAGCTAAATATTTTTCACAATTTTTAACCTCTTCTCTATCTACTCCTGCAGCAAATTTTTTATCTTTAAGCTTTTTTTTGATAGATCCATAATCTATTCCATCCATTCACGTCGGTCTCATTAGACTCACTGCATAGATAAATCAAGTCAATTCATCTACAGATACAAGATATCTTCTAAGAAGAGAACTAACCGCAACTGATGTTTTTTCTGTATAATGAGATTTAATATCATCCATCAGACAAGAAGGAAGATTAATTTCTCCTACAATTCTATCGAATTCTTCTCACAAATGTTTACTTGGTTCTTTATTTATATGATCTCGATCTATATCATGTAGAAATCATGCAGTATATCGAAGTTCTTGATTCTGATTTAATTTATTTGCGAAATACTTCATCACTTTAGCTACGTTTTGGCAATGCTTATATGTCTCTTTTAGATATTTATTAGCCAGATTTTCCACATCTTGTATAGAAGGTAATTTTCAATAAGTAGTCTGAATATCTTCTATATTTACTTCACATATTTCATTCATTGCTTGTACTTGTATATTTTTTTTCATCAAAGGAAACATTACTACGTCTCTTAGATTATCTTGTTCAGTCAAAATAGCTAAAATCCTTTCCAACCCCATACCGAAACCAGATTGAGGAGGCATTCCATATTCCATGGCCATCAAAAAATCATCATCTGAAGCAGTCGCTTCTTCGTCTCATTTGGCAGCAGCCTCAGATTGTTTATCAAAGTTTTCTTTTTGTAACAAAGGATCTACCAATTCTGAATAAGCCTTACACATTTCCCATCCATTTACTATTAGTTGAAACTGCTCTACTATATTTGGATTTTGATCGTTTATTCTAGCCAAAGGCTGCATTATCACAGGATAATTGTAAATAAATGCAGGTCCTATGATTTTCGGTCTAAGAACTTTTTTATATAAATAATCAATCAGAGTAGTTGTTCACATATTATCTATTCATTCGAAATCTATTCCTTTAGCCCTAATATCAATCTTTAATTGATCCGCATCATCTACACCATACTTTGTAATATCAAGTCAACTTGCTTCGTTTACTCATTTTACATAATCTATTCTCTCCCATGGAGTAGTGAAATCAACTTGTTTTTCTATTCATTCCTTATCTTTTACTTTCAACTTTCTATCCAATCCCATTTCATCGAAAATATAATCCATCATTTTTTCAGTGAATTTCATATTATCTTCATAGTTTCGATATACAGCATAATGTTCTACCTGAGTAAATTCTTGTAAATGAGAAGGATCAGATCATTCATTTCTAAAGTCTTGTCATATTTCGAAAACCCTTTCAAATCTACCAGCAGTCGCTTTTTTCAAAGAAGTTTCAAATGCAATTCTCAGATACACATCAGTATCCAAGTCATTATGATGCGTAATAAATGGTCTAGCAGCAGCTCATGATGCAGCATTATCTAATATGGGAGTTTGTATCTCTATAAATCATTCCTTAGTATAGAAATCTCTCAAAACCTTATAAAATTTAGACTTAAACAAAAATCTCTTATATGTTTCTGGATTCATGGTCATATCTAAATATCTTTTTCTATATAATTCTTCTTGATCCTGTAATCAGTGAAATTTCTCAGGCAGTCCACGTATAGATTTTCACAAAAACTTAAATTCTGACACAAATACTGTAAGTTCTCATTTATGAGTCCTAAATACTTCTCCACGTACTCATATAAAATCTCACATATCCACCATTTTTTCCATAAATTTATATGAACTCATTCATTCTGGAGTCCCGTCATCCAATTTATTGGTTTTCACTTCCTCGTTCACTATTAACTGACAATCATCTCTATGAAACATAAGTTGGATTTCCTCAGTAGAGTCCAAAAGTTTAGCAAAAGCCAATTTACCATGACTACGATACAGCATCACTCTTCCTGCAGTAGAAACCTGTATTTCAGGAGAAGGTATAATATCAGTTATATCACGTAAATCCTTTTCAGAATATTTGGAGATAATATCTCATATATAGTCAGTCTTTTCAAATCTTTGGGCAAAAGGAACTATTCACATGGATTTCATTTTTGCAACTTTGGATATACGAACATCACGTTCAGATTTTTGCAATTCCGTCATAATTTTTGCTATAAATCATATAAATATATTAGTATTAACTATTGATTCTGTCTTTTTTTTCAAGCAAACATAATCTATTTAATACTACTTAGTATAGAAGTTTCTAGTGTTAAATGTTGTTTTTAAATGTAAAGAAAAGTCTTTAAGTTGATTTTCCAATCTACTTCGCCATATACCAGCATAAAGCCTACTAGTAAAAGATATTGTGAAATAAGGATTTATTTGTAACTCGTTCTCGGCAAAAGAATAATCTGGATTTTTTGTAGGTGAGATAGAGATATTTCGATCCGAAATAGTTAAATTTCTATCAAATAGATTTTTTCGTCCATCATTTTCATCCTCAGCTAATTTATATCCAGAATATATATTATTTCATACCCCCGAACCAGCACACGTAAATCATTGCGAATAATCACAAGCCCAAGTATCTATTTTTCCATCATAAACTCCACTAGAGGAGTTTGTGTCAAAATCATGATTATCTCAAGCATCAAATCATCTTAACTTCAGAATCTGGATGGTATATCCAAGCTCATTTTCTATATCTCCTACTCCACCAGTACCATTGAAGTCTCAACTATTTACAAGATTTCTTCTAAGCAGCAGTCTTTTGGTTCCATTCTGAGATATCAAATAAAGTTCTTTCACATTATCTTGGTCAAATATAGCCCTAGGTCATATTCATAGGTTCTCATCATCATCATCATTGACCACTCATTTTGTATAATCAGAATCATCTTTCATGTCTATAAACTGATATTTATACTGACCATAAGATTGATATCATACTAATGAATTATAACAGCCTGATCACTGATCCAATAATACATTTTTATATACCTGATAAGGAATAGGCTCTGTAGTCATTGAACTACAATAATAATTAGCAAACATTCCTGTATTTGCTAAGAAACTATTTCTATTCCCATAAGCAGTAAAGTCTTTACAGTATCAATCTCTACCAACATTCCAATCAAAAGTATCAAAAGGGTTACCTCAACTACATCACACAGCAGACCTATTGAAATATTCCTCATA
>JAYSML010000044.1:0-2148 GCA_043724745.1 bacterium | reverse complement strand
TTTAAGAGGACAACATTGAGGAGGGTATTTGTTTTGATAGATGGAAATATTCCGCCACAGAAGATAGATTTATTATTTATAAAAACCCTTCTTAAGGAGCGTATTTTGTTTGATATTATTGTGACTAAAATAGACAAACCAAATCAAAAAGAACTTAATCTGTCTTTGAATGCCATGAAGGCCGAACTAAAAAAAATATCTAATAAAACTCCAAAAATATTTCTTTCTTCTAGCAGCAAGAAGAGATGAAGGGATGCAATTCTAGATTATATACAAGAACTTATTAATGAACCTGCTTAGTCTATTGATGTGTTTATAGAGAAGTTTCAGTAAAATATTATTTTATAAATTTTTTGTTCTATGCTTTATCTTAAGGTTAGCAATCTAACTAAATCATATACTTCAAAAGTTCTTGTCGATCATGTAGATCTTACTATTTCTAGATGACAAAAAGTGGCTTTGGTTGCCAAAAATGGAGCAGGGAAATCAACTTTACTTAAACTACTTATGGGAGATGTGGATATTAGTGATGGCTTGATTGAGCGAAGAGAATGAATTCGTATTGGCTATCTTTCCCAAGACATTAATTTAGATGATAAAAAAACTGTACGTGAATTTTTATTCGATTTTGATACCAGTCAATATCGAGAACAGGAAGTGGAATTAAATATTGTGATTAATAAACTTTTTATTACTCCATATTTAGATCAGGTTATTTCTTCTTTGTCAGGATGAGAAAAAAAACGTGTTGCCTTGACTAAGGTTTTGATGTGTAATCCTGAGATGCTAATTTTGGATGAGCCTACAAATCATTTAGATCTAGATATGATAGAACGACTTGAACGATATCTAAAAAAACAACATACTACTTTGCTTATGGTAACTCATGATAGATATTTTTTGGAGAGAGTCTGCACAGATATTTTTGAACTTCATAGGGGCAAGATTATTATGTTCCCAGGAAATTATTCCTATTATCTTGAAAAAAAAGCGATTCGTGAGGAAAATGAAAAGATAGAGATTTATAAATTCAAGCAACTTTATAGAAGAGAATTGAGTTGGATTCGTAGAGCTCCAAGTGGAAGACAGACAAAATCTGATTTTAGATCTTGAAGATTTGATAATATAAAAGATCATTACGATACACATAGAGATATTCTTTTTGGTGAACAAGCAAAACTGCAATTATCAATAGAAAAAAGACCACTAGGCGGGAAAATACTTAAACTGAAACATATCAAAAAAGCGTATGGAGAAAAAAAAATTTTAGCTGATTTTTTTCATGAATTTAGACATAATGAACGTATAGGTATTATAGGAAAAAATGGCGTTGGTAAGTCAACCTTTGTTCGTATGATTATAGGTGATGAGCCGGTAGACTCTGGAGTGGTGCAGGCAGGGGAGACAGTCGTTTTTGGGCATTATCAACAAAAAGAAATTCATTTTCCTGAGGATAAAAGAATTATTGATATAGTGCAAAATCGTAATTTGCTTGAGCAATTTCTTTTTCCGGTAAATCAGCAACATATGTTTGCAGAGAATTTAAGTTGAGGAGAGAAGAGAAGATTGTACTTGTTAACTATTTTAAATAAAAATCCTAATTTTCTAATTTTGGATGAACCGACTAATGATTTAGATTTGATAACAATTGGTGTATTGGAAGAATTCCTAATTAATTATCAATGATGTCTAATTGTTGTTTCTCATGATAGATTTTTTATGGATAGAATTACTGATCATTTATTTATCTTTGAGGGCGATGGAGTGGTAAAGGATTTTTGGGGAACTTATTCGGAATATAAAGACGAAAAAGAAAAAAAAGAAAAAAACGATATTGGTCGTGCTAATATTAGACCATTAGATGAAAAAAACGATTTAGATGATATAAGAAATGAAGATACTAAAAAAAAGCTATCATATATGGAGAAACGTGAGCTAGATCAGCTTATTAAGGATATACAGGAGTTAGAAAAGAAGAGAGATGAGATTAATCGTATTTTTAATCATAAAGACATTCCTTATGATGATATTAGGTTATTGTCTGAGGAACTTGGATTAGTTGTTCGCAGACTAGAACAGAAGGAGTATAGGTGGTTTGAACTTAGTGTTAGAGAGTAATTTTCATAATTATATTATTATCAATAATTT
>JAYSML010000043.1:0-2649 GCA_043724745.1 bacterium | reverse complement strand
TGTTTATATCTCTTGTTAAAATTCAGATTTTTTTGATGGCTTTTTCGCATTCGTTTTTATCTACCAATATTTTTGTATTAAAATTTCTTGGCATAATTTCTTCTCTATCATATTCTGGGAAATTTCATTGAATAAGAAGAGATGTTGCTAATATCTTGATATCTTTTATCTTCATTTCGAAGGTTATTAAATTTTCTGAAAACTGGAGCTTAATCTCCTCGCTTTCATTTGCAGATCAGTATTCTGCTATTTTTTCTATATCACTTATAGCAAGTTTAGGAATTATCAAAGAAAAATCTTGTATTTCTGATCATATGTCTATTTTGTATTCTGCTAGTCTAAACGAATCACTTCAAACAAAAATTAATTTATTTCAGTCGGTGTCTTTTTTTGATTTTAATAAAACTCCGGTCAAAACTGGACTAAAGCTCTTTTCTGTTACGGCAAATTCCACTTTTTTAATTCATCAAGAGAACATTACTCCATCTAATGTTATAACGTTATCTCTTGGTATATCAGGCAAGGCAACATATTCGCTTGATGGAATTCAGTTTATTTCAAAGTTATCTTTAGCAGATTTGATAGTCATAATGTTTGATTTTGGATCTACATTGATTTCTATGTTTTTTTCTTCTATAGTTTTTATAATATCTGAAAATGTTTTTGCGTTTACAGTAATTGTTCATTCTAATCACACTACACAAGGCATTTCAATTTCTACGTATTTCTCCATATCTGTGGCTCTTATAATGAGCGAGTCTATTGATGCTTTGAAATATATGTTTTGTAGGATAGGTAAAGTTGCGTTTTTAGATACGAATCTAGTTGCTATATCCAATAATTCGTTTAGTTTCCCTGTTTCTAATGTGATTTTCATTTTTTTGATGGTTAGTTATTAAAAACAATGCTTATTTACCATAATTACGTAGGATTGCCATTTGATCGAATCGTGATAACGATTGTTTAAAATCTGAAACTTCAAATTCTGGACATTTTTTGGCTGTGAAATACAATTCTGCATAGCCAATCCATCGTGACATAAATCATGAAGTTCTTTGTGCCTGATCGCCCTTGGTTCTTATTACCAATTCTATATTTGGGATATCTCCTAGTTCTAAATTCTGGGTTAAGTCTTCTTCTGTTAGCTTTGAGAAGTCGAAGTTATTTTTGTTCATTTCTTTGATTCATCTGATGATCTCATTTCTACCACCATAGTTGATACCAAATACAAAATATCTGCCTGAATCGCATTTTGTTCTTTCGGTTTTATCGTTCAAATACTGCTTAAAGTCATCAGTAATTCAATCGAAGTCTCATATAGCTTTGAAGTTTATTTTATTTGCCATCAAAAAATCATCTAAGTCGTCGTCTATCAGCTTATACATATTCATCAAGAAATCAAATTCTTCTTTAGGTCTCTTTGTAGCATTTTCGGTACTTAAACCTCGTAGGGTAAAAGCCTTTATATCTGTTTGAGTGAATGCATATTTGATAAGATCTAATCCCTTTTCGTATGATAGCATATAGGCCTCGGCTACTGATGTATTATTATCTTTCGCTCGTGTTCTATTTCAATCTGGGATTATAGCAACATGTTTGGGATAATTCATTTCGTGGATTAGAAAATAATATAATAAAAAAACCTGCCAAGTGCGAGAATAACTATTTGTTTTTTTGTTTCAAGATGAAATGGTTTGGTTGAAATTCTATTCTATTTGATTGGCTAATTTTCGAATAGGTATTCCTTCTTTTGCATCCCGATCAACTTCTAAATTATCAAACTCTTTATTTCTAAAAACATTTAATAAGCTCATGTCTTCTTTCTCTATCTCGAAATCTAATGCATCTAGGTTTTCTTTTGCTCTAATAGTTTCTGAAGTCTTTACCAATGCGGATATTTGTTTTTCTTTTATAATCCAATTAAGAATTATTTGGTTTTGCGTTTTGTTGTATTTTTGAGATAAGTTAATCAAAATAGGATAATTATGGAACATAGTTCTATTACGGCGTAATGGTTGATATCAGATAAAATGGATATTATTCTCTTTGCAATATTGAATAATTCCAACATCTTCATTTATTTTACATTCTATGTTGTATAATCACTCGAATGTTTTTATATCAAAACCTTTTTGTAATAATTTAAGTTGTTCAATATTTATGTTGCTTGTTCAAAGATATCTTACCTTACCTTTTTTAATTAGTCTTTCCATATAATAGTATATTTCATCTATTGGTAATTTTGAAACCGTAGGTGCGTGTATTGAGTATCAATCTACAAATTCTATTCCCATTATGGAAAGGTATTTATCTAACTGTTTTTCTATATCTTCTACTTTTTCTATATAATTTTCTATCTTAGTGTTTATATATATAGTATTACGAGGAATTTTTTTAAAAAATTTTCACAAAAACTTCATGGTTTGTCCCCCTGAGTATATGTAACTACTATCAATAAAATTTTGTCAGTGTTCGTATTGGTATATTAGAGATTTCATATCATTTGAATCGTCAAATCTACTTTCCCCTTCTATTCGTATTTCTTCTCTATTAGATCAAAGTCAGTATGTTCCAATTGCTAAAGGATGTATATTTTGAAATTCAATCATTTAACAGCTAAGGATAAATTATTTATTTAATAAATTTTAT
>JAYSML010000042.1:0-4634 GCA_043724745.1 bacterium | reverse complement strand
CCAAAATAACAACAACCAACAGCAAAATACTTTTTTTCATAGTGGTCTAATTTTATTATTTAGCTACTCTATTTTCGGTTTTCGCTTTCCCGTTTTTTTGTTTTTTTACGAATATTACTATAAACATTTACTATCTAAAGTCAATCCATGTATCGAATGAATTATTTAATATTTCTTACAATATAAGCTAAACCTAAAGCATCGGCTGTATCATTATATTTTGGCAGGTCTTTGAGTCAATACATTTTCATTATAAATCTTTGTACTAAAATTTTTTCGGCTTTACCATTTCAAGTAATAGCTTTTTTGAGTTCAATAGGCGTATATTCTTTGACAATTATTTTGTGTTTTAGAAAAAGCATAATTAATGCCCCCCTAATACCATAAACAAACTCGGCATTTGACTGATTAAATTTTGTGAAAAAAAGTTTTTCTATACTTACTACTCTGATTTTATATTGTTCTATAAGTTTCTCGAAAAAATCATAAATTTCTTTGACCCTGATAAATTGATCTTCTCTAGTCGGGCTTTTTTGATCTTGCAAAAGGATACCCGCATCTACTATTTCTAGGTTTGGCTTGATGATAGCATATCATAGTTTTCTCACTCATGGATCTACACCTAATATCAAAATCTCATCCATAAAAAATAAAAGAGTCTATTTAGACTCCTTCACTATATAATAATTATTTTTTTTATCAATAAATTTTTACTCTATTTAGATTTCTTCTTTGACTTAGAAGTTTTTGATATAACCTTTTCTACCTTTTCCAGCCTATCTGTATTTTCTTCTACTTGATCCTGGGTTTCTTCTACCTGATCTTGTGTTTCTTCTACCTGATCTTGTGTTTGTTCCGCTGATGCCAAAACATCCTCTAATTTATCGCTTACTGTGTCTTCCATATCTTTTAATTCTGTTTCTGCTTCATGAAGTTCTTTGTGAAATCTAGATATATAAGACTTGATACGTCTATTGAATCTAGATTCTAATATTAATCATGAAACCGACATAAACAAAGGAACTCACAAGAATGAATATATGATCACAAAGACCTTACCAAGATCTGTTTTGGGGGTAATATCTCAGAGTCAAATAGTTGCCATAGTAGTCATCACAAAATATAGTGAATCGAAAAAATGTAATCCTTCTAGATAATGGAATATAAAAGCTCCGGCGAATACTACGAAAAAAACGATAAGTATTTCTATCAAGAGCGTGTTGCTTATAAATGCTTTGCCTACATTCTTCATAATATATCTAGGTGTGGAATAAAATAGTCTAATATAGTTATCTAATATAATTATACTTGATTTGTCCGAAAAATGCAAATATTTGAATCAATATATGAACAGAAATTTACAAGCAAACTCTGTATAGAAGACCACAGGAAAATTTTCGATAACGAAAAAGGAACGGATATACCGCTCCTTCCTTTAAATAAGATTAATACCTGATTTTACTTTTTTTTAGTTTTTTTTTGGGGTGGTATAAACTCCAAATCATATCCCTCTGGGATCTTCCCAGCTATTATTTCTTCGGCTTCGTCTCCTCTATATAAAAATAGTTTAGAATTAGCGTCTGAAATTACTGCAAACAGATTTGGATCATGTCCATTATTCCTCGTTAGAGGCTTTCCATACTTACTTAATTCTGGCCAATGAATTGTATGGGGATAATCCCCACATAATGCTTTGGTTAAAATTGAAGTAGCGCATATCCCCCTTTTTACAATAATGATACCACCTCTTTCTATAACAATGGTATCAAATTTTTGTTTTTTCTCCTGCAAAGGAGATAATGCTGCCATTTTACCAGTCACCCCTGCCATAGACCCCCTCGTAAATACTGCAGGACGTCCACCTTGATTTAAATTTGCCATGTTTTTTTCATTTTTGTTTTTGGTTTGTTTGTCTATTATATAAATTGTACACACAAAGTCAATACGCAAAATTAGACTTTAGTACTAACCTCTCGCCACCATCTTAATGAATACATCACTTGGAACATTTACATTTCATAAAGATTTCATCTTCTTTTTTCATTCTTTTTGCTTTTCTAGAAGTTTTCTTTTTCTAGATACGTCTCATCCATAACATTTAGCCAACACATCTTTTTTCATTGCGGAAATTGTTTCTCTAGCTATAATTTTGGTTCAAACTCAAGCTTGAATTGGAATAACAAAAAGATGCCTAGGAATTAGTTCCTTTAATTTTTCTACCGCATCTCTTCACTTATAGTAAACGCTATCTGCATGAACTACTCGACTTAGCGCTTCTACTTTTTCATTATTTATAAGTATATCTAGCTTGATAAGGTCTGCTGGTTCATAAGATTTGAATTCATAATTCATAGTTGCGTATCACTTGGTCGCAGATTTTAATCTATCGTAAAAATCTATGATAATTTCTCACATAGGTAATTCATAGTGTCGAACCACCCTGGTTTCATCTATATATTCCATGGATTTTAGTCTACCTCTATAATCCTGGCAAAGTTGCATAATATTTCAGGCAAATTCTTGTGGTCAGACTATTTCTACTGTGGAAATTGGCTCTCTGATCTCATCTATCAATCCATGCTCTATCATGTCTGCTCACGATCTGACTACCAATCGTGGTTTAAAGTCAGAAGTTAGTGTCTTTTTTATATTATCAGTTTGGACTTCTGTGAGATCTTCAAGATTATTTAATTCTTTGTCATGGATAAGTTGTTTTCGTAGTCATGACTTAATAAGTAATTGGATATTCCCTCATGACTTTATTTGATCCATGGAAAGATTTTTGGATTTCACAAGATAAACGACAGTAGGTATAGTAAAAATAGTATCCATCTTGTATTCTCTAGCAAGCCTTTCCTTGACGATATCCATATGAAGCATTCATAGAAAACCACATCTAAATCAGAATCATAAGGCTTTGGAGTCCTCTAATTCGTATTCTATGGAACTATCATTCATAGATAATTTTTCTAATGAATCTTTTAGTTTATCGTAATCATTACTATCAATGGGGTACACTCATGCATATACGTAAGGTTTTACTCTTTTGAAACCAGGTATAGCTAAAGTTTTGGCTTCTTCTATATCAAAGTTTTTTGATAAGCCTCAGACCATAGTATCTCAGATTCGTATATTTCTGACTGATTTCTCTCATGTTACTACATAACCAATCTGACCGCGACTTATAGTTTTATCTGATTTATAATCTGGTGTGAAGTGTCAGACTTCTGTGATGTCTATATATTTCTGTGTATGGATAAGATATAGCTGATCTCAGACTTTGAACTGTCATTCAACGACCTTGATATAAGCTACTACTCATTTATATGAATCGTAAACACAATCGAAAATTAGCGCTCTGGATATTTGATTTTGCATAAATTTTTTTTCAAAACAAAAAATAAATCTGGTCTCAGGTTAGCGATAAGCTTGGTTTTTTCAAGCAATTTAATTGGTATTGACTTATTGTTATATTTATATATTAGTGTGTATTTATACTTAATAAGATATATTTTGAGTCAAATAAATAAATTATATCAATGAAAACCCATATGACAAATAGACTGAAGATTAACCAAAATCGAATTCCCTTGTGGAAATATAAATGAACTTATAAATAATGTGGGTAAATCATTGTATGAAAATAATATAGAATTTGGTTGGGAATTAAGCCTATTCAATAAAACTATTTCATTATATTTAGATGAAAGGCAATGAGATTTAGTAGAGAATTTTTTGATCGCCTTTAATTAAATTACTTCGGTGCAGGAATTTTCTCGATAATATAATCCAGTACTTGCTCTACATTTTGACCGGTCTTTCATGATACACAGATAATATCTTCTTTGTGGGTTCAAATTACATTTTCTATTTCTTTAGCTACTCTATCCGGATTGGCTGCAGGTAAATCTATTTTATTTAAAACTGGAATTATTTCTAATCATAAATCCAATGCCATATATAGAACTGATAAGGTTTGAGCTTGGATTCACTGGCTAGCATCCACTAGCAAAACTACTCATTCTACTGCAGCTAATGAGCGAGAAACTTCGTACTGGAAATCGACGTGTCCTGGTGTATCTATCAGATTAAGTTCATATCATTTCCATTGCATGCGGACTGGTGTAAGTTTGATAGTAATTCACCTTTCCTGTTCCAGGTCCATACGATCCAAGGTCTGAGAATGATCTAATTTTCTGATTGTTCAAGTAATCTCAAGCATTCTATCTGCTAGAGTTGATTTTCCATGATCGATATGTGCTATGATACAAAAATTACGTATCTTTTCTGTCATAAGTATAATTAAACGATTTAAATGTCGCTATGTTTTTATAAATTCTGTCTTTGAATTCAAGGTAGAGATTTATATAAACTAAAAAAAATAGTTAAAAATTAACAATAAATCAGCATGAATAAAAAAGTTGTGGTAAATGATAAAATGCAAAACTGATATATTTATTATCTGACCCAAGATATCGGTAAAAATTTTCGTGAAGATTTCAATCCTCAACTCACACCCAAAGAAATGTTTGAAGCCTGAGTTTTTGGTGGAAAATATATGACCGACTGCCAGAATGAATTTCCCAATGATCGGTTTGTAAATGCAAAATTATCGCCTGAGAAAAAAAATCCAA
>JAYSML010000041.1:0-8377 GCA_043724745.1 bacterium | reverse complement strand
TAGACGAAATACGCTATATGGAAATTTATAATATGTGTATAGAAATTTTGAAAATGTTGGTATCTACAATAAAAACATTGAGAAGTAAGAAAGACCAATAATTGTTTGTTATTAATTTTTAGTTATTAGTTAGTATATGAAGACATTCGCCTTTGTTCGTAACGAATCATCCAAGACATATGACTGGATATTAAATAGATATAGAAAATACGATACGATTTTGGAGTTGGCAAAATTTTTTGGACTTGCAGGGGTATTGTTATTTTGTGTGTTTGCATATCTAATTTTTGTAAATTCATCATCGACTCGTGGATATTTCCTTAGACAGGAGACACAGAAATTAAATACAGTTAGCTTTCAATATGAAATATTAAATACACAAATACTAGATTTAAGGCAGAAAAATTGGGATTCTATACATTGAGTGGACTTCAATAGAGAGGTGGTCGATATCCGTGCAGAAGTAGTGAAAATACCTGGCACAGTAAAATTAGCCAAAAGATAAAATATAACTTGAATTTCAAAAAAAGATAGGATTGTTTATAAGGTCCTGTTTTTTTATAAAAAAAGAGTGGCCAAGAATTCTCAGCCAAGAAAAATTGTAATATATAATTATAAAAACAGAAGGTCTTTTGAATATATAGTTATCGTCCTTTAAATTAATATTTTTCGTATACAGTGAGAGCTGCCGGGGGATACCTGACAGCTCTTAACCAATTCTCTTATGACTAACACTATATGAAAAAAAATCGTGCACTGAGGATTTATCCTTTATAGGCAAAAAATCAAGAGCATTTTGTGGCTGGAAAATATATAGTTATCAGGCAGACAATATTCAGCATATATGAATTATCCTGCAGAGTATAGTTTTTTCTGCAAAAAGAAAAACGAGCCGACAAATACGCCAACTCGTTTAACAGACAAATATCATTAATCTAACTAACTGTTGCCGAAGAACAGAAGAACACGGCTGAACTTCTTTCCTAAGCGGAGGCTAGTATATACATTTTTTATAATAAAGCAAGTCTTTTTTTTGTTATTCTCTTTTTAGAAGGAAAAAAGAAAAAGTTTTTTTAGAAAGAAATTAAAATAAGAAACTAGTCTATAAAGGTTATAGCACTTTTCGTTGTTTATTTAATTTTTTAAAAGAGAAAAGGGATGTCGAAAACGCACATCCCCTTCGCTAGAGAAAACCCCAAGGTCAAACTAACGAGGCATAATATATATATTTTTATCAATAAAGCAATAGCAAAGAGTTTATAAGGACATATGCCTTTCGACTAGGTGAGTTTATTGTTATTTATTTTCTCCAGTACTAAGCTCTTGGATAGTTTTTATTTTCTGTAGGGATTGAAAATCGCCGGATGAAATTTGATTGGACTCCAAATTCAATATATTTAGGCTTTTTAGTTTTGTGATATTATCTACATTGGATATTTGATTGTATTGAAGTTGGAGCTCTTGGAGGCTTGATAAATTTTCAATACCGTCTGCTGAATGAATCTGATTATGTCACAAATTGAGCGAAAATAATTTTTTCAAATTATCTAATCCAGAAATTTTTTTAATCTGATTGTTTTGAAGTTGCAACGATATGAGATTTATTAAATTTCATAGCTTATCAATTGATTCGATCTGATTATAAGATAAGTCTAATTCCTGTAGGTGTATCAAACAGCCGAGATCATTATTTATAGACGAGATTTGATTATCTCACAAGTCTACACTCCAAATATCGAGAAGAATATCTCAATGGTAATCGTTACAGATATTTGGAATTTTTGTAAGTCATTGGGACCTAAGGTCTAGACGGTGATATTTAGCCATGAAATGACCTGACAGATAATCAGTTTTTGTTAATTCATCTTTGGGGCAGCTTGCGAAGATTGTGAATGTAGATATTGCCAAAAAACCAAGCAATAAAAAAAATCAGATTAATTTCTTTTCCATTTTTATTTCGATTAAATTTTAAATTGGGCGTTCACTATAGCGATTTTATATTCTTTTTCAATATCAGTCTGCATATTCAAGGCTTATTTCAGCCTTTTTTATATATAGTTGGTGTAAAAATATTTTTTGAGGATATAAGAATATTTATTGATTAGATCCCCGGGTCTTTTTTTTAGAAAAAAAGAAGACTCCCCGCAAATACACGGGAAGCCATTCTAGAGAGAACAGAAAAGTAAATTTTTAAAGGTGGTTAAATCAATGTTAATATAAGTTCTTCCATCTTCTGGATGAATTCTAGCTGGAGATTGTCCAGTGAGGAGGGTGAATTTTTGTATCGAGCATGTAGTTCCTTCAAAACAATATAAGTTTTTTTTGTAAACATTCTGGTAGTATCATCGGCTAATGGATATAGATATTTTTCTGGAAATATCGAGATATCATTTATCATTAGTTGGAATCCGAGGACAATACGATCATTAATTGTTTCTGAGATGAGCTTTGCTCTAGACTCTTTTGAGATGCCAACTGGCGAAATACTCCACATTGTTTGATGGAAGCCTACCGATAAACACTCCATAAATCCATTGAGTGATTCTCTGGATTTTATTTTTTTGTTTTGAATGGCCTTAATCCACATTAAGGCGCTTAACAATATCCCGAATAATATCAGGATGATAAGTTCAGGATTGAATGATATTGTTTTTCCCATAGTTTTTTTGTTTTGGTTTGTTTTACTGTAGGTATTTACTATTAGAAGTCAATGCTTTTGGATAGACTGTTTTCAGAATATAAAGGAAGACTCCCCGCAAATACACGGGAAGCCTTTCTAAATAAAAATAAGTTTAGAGATGATCAAAGCTGACCACCTCGAATATAAATTCTTCCAGTTTTTGGAAGAACTCTTCTTGAAGCTCATCCACAGAACCTGGATTGTTTTTTTTTCTGGCGTGTAAATCAGATAGGAGTGGTATAATATCGCTAACCAATTTTCTGGTGGGAAATTCCACCGTAGAGTAATTACATTTCCGAGGAAATGAAGTGATCTGAGTCATTAGCACAAGAAATTGCGTACTAACGTGTTTTCTGATTTTTTGAGTGACTTTTTTGGCAGTCGCTGCTTGTGTTTCTGCTGGATTTAACCTCCAGCCGCTTTCATTGAACGCTCCGACTAAGCATCGGATAAATCCGACGACCTGTTTTTTGTCATCTTTTCGTTTCTTTTCTTGATTTCCGATATACAAACAAAATAACAACAAAAGAAATCCGAAGGAAAAGAAGACAATCAATACAATAGTTCCTGGTTCCATAGTGATGAGTTTTTGGTTTTTTGTTTTGGTTACTATAGGTATTTGTATCTATAAGTCAAGCGTTGGTTTATAGACCACGGGGTCTTTTTTTTCTCTTTTTTCAGACAATAAAAAAAACCCTCCCACCTTTCAGTGAGAGAGTCTTCTTTTTTATCCGCGAGTGCGGAGTATATAATAGCATATAGAGATTACTTCGTAACCGTATATATATTATTGAGTATAACTAGGAGCTGTTAATGGGAAGTTTCCAGCATTAACATAATTGAACAATCCTCCAGCAACTACTGTAGTATCATTAAATATGTCTCCATACGATACATCGTCAAGTTGGAACTGTCTAGATAATAGATTTGTTCCTATTGCAGATGGTACGTATCCAACTATTTCTAAGATATAATTTGCTGTAGAAGAAGCGGCTATTTCTTCAGGAGTACCAAGAGTTATAGTTAATGCTTCAGCATTTGCTCAAGCTGCACCAACTGTTGCTACAGTACCAATCTGATTAGCAGCACTAACACTGTTTTTGTATAATTTTACAGAACCAGCAGCGGCATTATTTCTTAGAGTAAAGTTAACAGCATTTAATGTTGTTCTATTACCCTCAGCAGTAACAGTGAAGTTAAGTAATCTTGTTTCTGTAGCAGTTGTTGCAACTGGTGAAACCAATACCTTACCTCTTACTACCTTGTGTAGATTAGAAACAACCAATCATGCTACAGTAGGAGTAACTAAGTTTCCATTTGATTCAGAAACAAATCTAGCCCCATTTACTGTACCAACTGTAGGTGTTGTAGGTTGTTTAATTACTAATTGTAGCAATCAAGCTGTACCTGCAACGTCAGTAGAATTAAGTAAATTATTTATTGTAGCTTTTACAGTCAATGTTTTAGCATTACCTGCAGTTATTACAAAGTTTGATGAACTCAAATTTTCGAATCCAACAGCAGAACCACCATCTAATATAACACCATTTGCCAATACTGTTGCTCCATCCATAAGTTGGATATTAGACAATCTTTGACCAAGGTCTATAGTTGATGCAGGCGCATTTACAGCTAGATATAGATCTGTTAATTTTAAGTTATCATCTGTAGCATTTACATTAAATTTAGCAATCTCTACATCTGTAAGTCCACCAGCCAATAATGATGCTCCTGGAGTGTTTGAGTTTGAAGAGAAAGCAACTACACCTCCTGCAGAAGCAGCGATAGTAGCCAAATTCAATGTTGTAGGATTAGAAACAACAGTTTGTCCGTTGTTATCTGTTGATTGAATAGAATTAATTTGAAGAGCAAGGATCTTACCGTTTGCCACAGTTTGATCAATGTTTCCTCTAAATTCTATATCCAATGGATTAGCAGTAGTCACTGTAGCAGATGAAGGAAGTGAACTAAATGTTAACGTTGGACTAGTAAGATTTCTTGTAGAAACAGCTGTTCCGTTGATATACATTGTTACACTAACTTTGTTTGTGTAATCAGCAGGAGTAGCGTTAACATTTTCTAATGTCAATGATGATACTCTAATTGATCCAGCAGCAGATGTTGTTAATCTTGCTTTTCCAAGTAACAAATCGTTTGCTCATTTTACAACTGTTCTATTTGACAAACCATCTGTTCTTGCAATATTCAACTTACTAGCATTAACAGTTGCTAGAGGAGCAGTAATATTACCAGCGATAGATGTTGCACTAATAGTATTTTGTGTTGATACATATTCTCTTACAGTGAATTTTGTAAGATCAAGTGTTTCAATTTGGATAGTTCTAGTATCTGTAGCTGTAGATCTGATATCAGCCAAGATTACTATATTTGAAGTACTGTTTACAGCAAATGTTCCATCAAATTGAGCTTGTTGTACACCTGCAGCAGTGCTAGGTGTCCAAGTAGAAGTAGCACTACCTACTTTCAATGTAAGCTTAGTGATTGTATCAGATACTGACCCAGCGTTTGGAGTTACATTTAACTTCAAATCTTCTAGATTAATAGCTGCATTTACTTTGATGGATCCTTTCATAAGGATTGCATCATTAGCTCCTGGAGTTACTTGTATACTTGAGCTAATAGCGGAATCTCTAGAAAGCATTATATCAGCACCTTCAGCAGTATAAACATCAAGAGGAGTAGAAACAAATGTTATGTTTCAATCACCCTTTACTGATGCTCTAAAGTTTGTAGTATATTCAGCTACGTTAAGATCTTCAGCGTTTCTCAAAGTGAATTGATATTTTTCACCAGCGTTATCTACAGTAGTAACAGTTCCTCTAATGTAGAATATTGCAGATTGTCCATCAGTAAGTTTAGTGTTAAGAGCAAAAGTTACTTCTTTACCATTAACAACAACATCTGTAGATACCTTATCACCATCTCTGTAAATAGCTAAGTCTTCTAGATTTGCAAGATCAGCACTTTCGTTTTGTCTTACAGTAATAGCTTTTACCTTCAATTCTTTATTATCTGTTGATGTATTAGATAATCTAAATTGACCAAGTTCTACATTTGTTTCACCAGCTCTTACAGCTTGAGGACTTCCTAATTTTTTGAATTCAACCTTACCTACTTGGTAACTTGATGTTCTCAATGTAGGAGTAGTGATATTATATGAAGCACTAGCAGCAGAAGAATTTACATTTGTTACTTTAAATGAATGTTCTCCACCAGCAGATGCTGCGTCAACATTAACTACTAGGTCTAATTTTTCAGTTCCGTTTGCCTTTACTTGAAGTGCAGGAGAGAAACTAATTACAGCAGTATTGTCTGTACTTAGAGCTGCTCTACCAGAAACTCTAACTCCATCTCTTTCAAAATAGATTCTGCTAATATCAGCTCTTTGTCCAAGACCTAATCTTGTAACAGTTACTGAATTAACTTTTACCATTTCTGATCCAGCTTCGAAATCAATAGATGCAAAATTAACGATTCCAGCTTGAGGTATAGATGTCATATCAGCTGGTGTTCCACTAGCCAAAGATAACTGTAGGTCTCCAGCTTTAACTTCATCTGGGTTGCTATTGTCTACACATTCAGTTGGACAAGTATCCAATCCTAATGAACAAGCTGTCTGGTTTTCTGGTGTTTCACAGATTGCAGGAGTATTGTTACTAGAATCGTCTGCTCTTTCCATCATAAGCATTACATATCCTCTGATTTCATTAGCCATTGGATTTGAAATGTTATTCATGATACCAGCATCGTTTAGAGCTTTTAAATGTTTTGCGTAGTAAGGAGTTCCTCCTTCATTTTCTGTACCTCGCAATACTCTAGACAAAACTGTACCAAATTGAGCTCTTGTAACGGCTCCGTTTGGATTGAAGGCTGTGATACCTTGACCCATAAGACCCATTTGACAAGCTTCTTTGATGTAGTCTTTCATTTCTTGTGATTGACCATTAAGATCAGTGAAAGAACATTCTAATGAAGTATCAGGTGTTTGATTGAATACTTCTTTAGCGAAGTTTACCATCATTTTAGCCATGTTAGATCTAATCAAAGAACCATACATGTTAGCGCTATCAATAGATGATTGTGTTGTAATACCTAGATTGTAGGCGTAGTCATATGCACCTTGTAATTCATCAGAGTAACTAGCAGCACCAAATACTGTAGTTAATGATAATGAACTAGCGAAGATTGCTAATGACGCAACACTTGCAAACAATTTTTTTAAATTTTTCATGTGTGCGAATAATATAAAGAGTAAAATTCCTATCGAGATTTCCATCCCAGACAAGAGGAATAAAGTAAATAAAGTAGTCTATAGTCTATAGCCTATCAAATCTTCGTGATTTTACGACTGTCGACATTGTGACTAAATTAGGATGCGCCCTTCATAAACAATTGCGGAAATATATGTCACATAATGTATCTGTTTTTGTTCCCGTCAAACGGGATGGCTACAAGTTCAGACAACTATGTTGTATCCATAATATTTCTTCTTCTGTTAATGACCTGGACAATCCCGCTTTTGAAGGCGAGAAACATTCTGTGTCTCCACACAGTAATGATGTCAGATTAGGTATTTTAGACACGAATGCAAGACATTTTTGACACAACTTGCCAACATATCTTCTGTAGGATTAGGTCAGCCTCCAGTAGGAAGCATCAAATCTTTCAGAGCAAATAACTAATCACACCCTTTCGGATGGTTATACGATTCATTTGGACATTTGTGACAAAATAAATAGGCAATCTGTATTATTTCTTTGTTTGACTAATTATCAAGCTATATTTATCAAGCTTAGTTTGACTTCCGTTTTTGTGTTTTTGTGATAAAATAAGTGATAAGAAATAAGCGGTTTTCTCGCCAAATAAATCCAGTCCTATTGGACATCTTTTTATCCTCAACAAAAACCGAGTGTTTTTTTAATTTAAGAAAAAGGTAATCATTGCTGACTACCGTTGTTTAGTATCTTATTTAAGATTTTTTTGAATAGATTTACATATCTGTCTATAAAAAAACCTAAGATAAAGTATACTATAAAGTAAGAACTGAAAATCTGATATATGGTCAGACTTTCATCATATTTAGATACTATAATCATATCTATATATGATATATTACTGAGAGAGTAAACCAGTGCCATCAATAAGATATGTCTTCTGATTATTTGTGTACGTAGACCAAGCATTACCAATGCGGCACTGATCATATTGGTAAACATAGATTTCAATATACAGATAAGTAATATTTCTATGTCTACTTTTAGTATCACGACCTGTATCAGTATAGTGGCGATGATTGTCAGAGTATATATGGATAGATACTCTATCGCAAAATTCTTCCAATCTGGTTTCGGTTTTCTTGTTGTTCCTTTTCTCATAAATTTATTTTTTGTTTTGGATTGTATTATATTGTTTAGTTCAATTCTTTTCAAGTGGAACTTTTGATAGTTAAGAGCTAGGAACTAAAAGTTTAAAGTGTGTTTTGGTTTTCAGCAAATTATAAGTCTAGTCGTTGGGTTTTTTGTCCTCATTATCAATGGAGGTATGATGTGTGAGGAGGATTTTACTTGACGATATACTCATCTTTATTTATCTTCACGCCTAGCCAAATCACGAATAAAACAACTAACATATATTTTAATCGATCCCCTTGGATATTGAGATAAATCCCCCATTTAG
>JAYSML010000040.1:0-4327 GCA_043724745.1 bacterium | reverse complement strand
GTTTGTGAAAGTTCGTAAAGTTTTCTGAGTGTATTTGGATTTATATTGCTTTGAAGTAGTAGTCATGTAGCTGTTT
Source organism: bacterium (assembly GCA_043724745.1). Classification (GTDB taxonomy): domain Bacteria; phylum Patescibacteriota; class Gracilibacteria; order Absconditabacterales; family Absconditicoccaceae; genus JAYSML01. Next base: position 4,251 of record JAYSML010000040.1, on the reverse strand, counting down.
TGAAGCTAAATGTTTTGGAAATTTCATTTGCTCAGCCATATTCTTGTTTGTCTGAGATAGTGATTTTCATGTCGATTTTCTTGTCTATTGGCAATCGATCTTCTGGATAAAAATATAATTTTCATTCTTTCACTATAATATTTTTGTCTATTGGAAGATAAGTTTTATCATTGAATTTCAATGTAAGTTTATTTCGATCTACTCATTTACCTTCGTCCTTGATATCAAATACAAAAACTGAATCTAGAGCTATCCTTTGTTTTGTGTTTTCTGGAGTAATTAGTGAGATTGCAGGTGGAACTATATCTGGATCGCATTCTGGAACTTTGGCGAAAAGTATATTCTGAGATCAGCTTAGATCTTTTTTTATTCATTGTTTATTTACTGTGTATGATCAGTTGGCTATAGTTAGAATTGATTGAGTTAAATCACCTGTGGATTTTGTATAGATTTTTAGAAGATTATTCTTTCCCATTTGGATAGGATTGGAATCTATGTAATTTATCATAATCTTATCGTATTCGATAGTCGAATTCATTGCATTTTGAAATCATGGTTCTGATACTATACGTTGGATTTGAAGTTCTTTTGGATTGTAATCTAAAATGATACGGAATGCATTTATATCGTTTTGGTCTGCGATGATAGATAAATCTATTTCATTTGCGCATCATGCATGTAGTTTGTCTGATGGCAAAAATCTCTCTTCTGAGAAGATTGGATCTATCATTAGTTTGGAGGCTAGAGTTGTGCTAGCGAATATAAGAGAAAATAATGATACAATCAGAATTGATTTTTTTTTCATTTGTTTGATTATTGGTAAATTATTATCTTTCGTATACGTATAATAATATTTAATCATTTATCAAATATTTATTTATTTAAAAAGCATTGATTTTGTTTAGTAAAAATCCTATAAAAGAAAACAATCTGATTTAATTAGAAATTCACTACAATGACTGATTTAGAAAAATTTGAAATTCAAAATAAAAAAAGCATTTTCAATGCTATTTCTACTAATTTTTCTTTGTGATTGGATGAAATTGTACGTGTGATGTGATTTGGAAAGCAATCGCATGATGAGAAATGACATTCCAAAAATCAAATTTCGTTGTCTGATGATAAATATGAAAACAATATGATAAGTAAGAAAAAGTAGAAAGTTATCTAGTTATAAATAGTTTATTGAATTTTAATTACTTTCTTGATTTCGTTATTTTCTACTATTAGAGGAGTATGTTTTCTGAAAAAAACTGGAATTTTTTGGGCTATACAAAATTGGTTTCGGGTTTTTCATTTGTATTTATCATAATGTGTCGGAAATCTAATTTCACATCAAAGAAGTTTTACATCATTAATTTGGATCATTAATCAATCAATTTTGTACATTCAGAGTTGGTCTATTTTTATGATTTTTTTGAAATTATTTTCTCGAAAATCTTTTTCTCATTTGATAATATAAACTTTGTTGTGAGATAGAAAAAAGTATGTTCAATTGATATATTTGTATCAGCTTTCTTTGGTTTGTAGGAAAGTTAATAATTCTTGGATATAGTTTTTATTGATATTATTGTAGGAGTGGATTTCTTTGATAATATTTATTATGTCTTCTTCGGTAATTTTTTTTCTGTCGATATCTCGCATAAATCAGACTTTTACATTTCGTGATTTGGGGATTTGGATTTGGACTTGTTGTCAGATTTTTTTATTTTCTTTGTCAGATGAATTGCTCTCTAGTGATTGGTAGATGTTTTTCATGCTTTCGAAAAAGGAATTTGTCTTATTTGAATTGGAATTTGATTCTTTGAAAAGTAGTGGGAGGATTTTATTTCTGAGTTTATTCCTTTTGCTAATATCTGGGGATTTATTTGTTTTGTCTTCGAAATAAGGAAGTCAAATTTCTTGGCAGTGAGAGAGGATTTCGTTTTTGTTTAAATTTAAGAGTGGCCTGAAAACCTTACCTGGAATCAGGTGATGTGAGTCAAAAACATTCATGGAAATAAATCACTTTAAGTTAGCTCAACGAAGAAGATTCATAAATGTCGATTCTATACGATCATTTAAATGATGTCAGAGAACTACAATAGATATTTTTTCTTTATCGATTAATTTGTTTAGCTCTTTATATCTCCGATTTCTAAGTGTCTCCTCATTGGAGGCTTTTCATCATTCTTTAGTAGAGATAGATAAATTGAATCAGATTAAAAACTCTTTTAGTGAGGATTCTTCTTGGTCAGATTCTTTTCTGACTTTGTGGTTTGCGTGGAAAAAAAATAAATTATCTTCGGAATATCAATTGTTTTTCCAGAATTTAGCTATGAGGTATCAGCATAGTCAGCTGTCTGCCCCACCTGATATGCCAATTAAAACCTTGTCGTTTTTTTTGATATATTTTTTGGCAATTTCAAAAATATTTTCTTCTCGCTTAGATGTTTTTGCTAGATGATTTTGTATTATATCGTTTAGATTTGTCTTTTTTGTCTTGTTCATTTGAAATAAACTTAAAAATATATATATTGTCTACAAGTTTGACTTTTATATTTCTGACTTTAAAATGAAAGACAAGAATTTCAAAATGAAAATTTGAGATCTTTTGCATAGTATTGGTTCTTCTGATGATATTCACTTCGAAAATAAGTTTCTGGATGATTTGCCAGGATTGGAAGAAACGGGGATAGCTGGAGATGTAAATTTACAAGCCTTGAATGATCAGGCTATTTATTGTACTTTGCAAGATGTTTCATGTAAGATAACTGAGACTTGTGATGATTGTACCGAAATCTATACTAGGGAAGCGACTGTTCCAGAATATTGTGCTAAATTTGTTTTGTGAGATACCAAAGATTATACTAGTGCTAAATCTGATGAGGAAGTTTTCAAGATAGATTCCAAAGATGAATTTATAGATTTGTCAGAGATGGTAAAACAAGCTATAGTTTTGCAGGAGCCAATTAGTAAGCTATGTGGAGAATGTTCAAAACGTATGGAAACAGTAAATGATGATGAGGAATTACCATATTTAGAAAGTCAGACAAATATAAACTTCAAGATGTAATTTTAGCTTGAAAAAAATATAACATTTGTCTATGATGTTTCGTTTTTAAATTTGTCTTTCGTGATGCTTATAAAACTAAATAATATAATTGTTTATTCTCTTATTGCATTATTCCTGTCTGGAGTATTATATCCAATATATATTAGCATACTTAGAAAACATAAAATCTGAAAAACCATTCGTGAAAATGCAGCTACTGGAGAAAAATCTGAAATTTTTGCTGAGATGCATTCTCATAAAAAATGAACTCCAACAATGGGTGGAGGAATATTTCTACTTGTTATGGCGCTGATGATTTTGGCATCATTTTTGCTGCAAAAAATTGGTTGGATAAACAATACTTTGTTATCAAGACAGGAGACTTATATCCTGCTTTTTGGTTTTTTTAGTATGTGACTTATCTGAGTGGTAGATGATTTCCTAAATATAAAATGACGTGGCGCGATGAAGTGACTAAGTGCTAGGACAAAATTATTTGGAATGTTTGTATTTGCTTGATTTATTAGTCGATGGTTTTATTCCAAATTGGGTATTGATTATATAAATTTATGGCCTTTTGCATGACAGATTAGCTTGGGAATTTTTTATCCTATTTTGACGTTTTTTGTGACGGTTTCTATAGTTAATGCTATTAATATTACAGATTGATTGGATGGACTGGCTGGATGATTGATGACTGTTATTTTCTTTATATTGGCTATTATTACATTTTTCAACAAAACTTATATAGCAACTACGATGATAGGTATAATTATAGCAATACTGATTGCGTTTATGTTTTACAATATCAATCCGGCCAAAATTTTTATGTGAGATAGTGGGGCGTTGGCCTTGGGATGATTGTTGTCGTCATTGTTATATTTATTGAATATGAGAATGTGAATTTTTGTTCCATTTGTATTGTTGTTTTCACTTTTTATATTGGATACATTATCAAGTTTCTTGCAAATTATGTCGAAAAAGATATTCCATAGAAAGATATTTGCGGTCTCACCATTGCATCATTTATTCGAACATAGATGAGTAGCGGAACATACGATAGTTATGAAGGCCTGGCTTATACAATGAATATTGGCAGCAGTTACTATAATAATAGTCTTCTATCAATTGAATGGTAAATTTATAGGATAAAAAAAATAATAAAAATAAAATAATCTGATTTATTTGTACGCGAAAGAAAATGAATACTAAAAAAC
>JAYSML010000039.1:0-9820 GCA_043724745.1 bacterium | reverse complement strand
GCAACAAAATCAGTTTCACAAAGTACTTTTAATCAAACTATTCGTCAATCTTTTTCTACTAATTTAACCAATCATTCCTTTGTTTCTCTATCTGCTTTTGTTCATGCTTTTGTAATACCTTTTTTTCTCAATAACTCTTGAGCTAGTTCCAAATCACCATTAGCTTCTATGAGTGCTTCTTTACAATCTTTGATTGGCGCAAATGTTATTTGCCTAAGTTGTTTTAGAAGCTGAATATCTACACTCATGATCTTGGTTTTAGAAAATAAAATATTTAATTTGATTTTTCTTTAGCGTCTATTTCTTTCTCAAATAAATTTAATATCCATCATCATATTCATTGGAAAATCGATAATTTATTTGTGGTATCATAGTTATACTTTCAGTCTCGAGCCTGTTTAATAAATATCGAAAGCACAACAACCATTGAAAAAACTAGTAGTAATGCGAGTATTTTGATATAAGGCACGAAAAGTAAGACTAAGGAAACAATAAACATCAATAAAAAACATGACCATCGACCTAATGACTGCTTTAAGTGAAATAACTCAAATTGATTTATTTCGTTTTTTCATGCAATCATTATAATTCACGACAAGACATACATCGTTACGGCTCTTTTTTTTTCTATACTACTTGGAATGTAGTACTGAGAACCATCTGATTGAGTGTGGTTATCTTTTTGAGACTCCGACATGTTTTATTTATTTTAAGATAAGATGCTTTTCAAAACAAAATCTATACTTTTATAACCAGCCATATTTGCAAAAACCAAGTTATCTTGATTTCGTCGTTTGTTGAAATCCGTACCAGTTATTATAATATTATCTATATCTTTTTTCTTTGTTAATTCACTAATAAAATTAGGAAGCATAGAACCATCTATAACGACTACCAAGTCGGGTCTAGAAGTTAAGTTTTTAACTCATTTGTATATCTTCATAACTCTATTTAGTTTTCTTTTGTATACCAATTGCTCCTTTTTTGTTAAAGCATGAAAATCCTCACTATCAATAAAATTATACATAGTATTCATAGATTCTATTCTCTTTTTTAAGGTATCGAAGTTAGTCAAAAAACCTCATGGGACTTTGTAATTTAGATAGTTTATATTGTTCTTTTCGCATATTTCTGCCAACTCATCTGCATACATCTTTTTTTCACATACAACTAGTATACTTTTTCAGTCTTTTTTTGCTTGTTGTATTTTTTTATTCGCAGTTTCTATCTGAATCAAAAGTTTTTCTGGATCAATGACTACTATATCATTTACCACTCAAGCTCGATACTCTTTTGTCTTTGGATGTGCCTCGTTTTTGAGAGTACCAACATGAGCCTGGGCATTTAATATATCAGCAGCTGTCAAACTCATACTCATAACATTCATAAAAATAAAGAAATGTTTTGTAGGAAATAAACAATCAAGAATATTAATTAATATTCAAAATTATTTTAAAGTAACCACAGCTCCTACTTCTTCTAATTTTGCCTTCAAAGCTTCAGCGTCGTCAAATTTACAATTTTCTTTAACGAGAGTTGGTGCTTTTTCAACTAAATCTTTAGCTTCTTTTAGCCCAAGACCCAAAATTTCTTTTATAACTTTAATAACTCAGATTTTTTGTTGACCAATGTCTGTAAGTTCAACATTTACTGAGTCACTTTTTGCAGCTCAAGCATCTTCTGCATCAGCAGCAGCTCAACCAGATACAACCATAGAGGCTGCACTAACTCCAAATTCTTCTTCGATAGCTTTTACAAGCTGATTTAATTCGATTGCACCCATTTCTTTGATAAGTTCCATTATCTTCTGTGCGTTTTTTGATAATTCCATTCTTATTTGCTCATTACAAATATAAATAAATATGATAAACGATAATTAAATACCGCTTAATACTAATATTAAGAAACTGGACTTTCATCCACTTTTACTTCTTCCACTTGTCATTCTACCTTTTCTTCTACAACCTTTTCTTCCACAATGGATTCAACCTTAGTTGGCTCCAATACTTCTTGTGTAAGTCATGAATCCAATTTCTTGGAAACCTGATCCAAAGCACATGCGAATGATTGTAAAGGATATTTGAATAGATATAACAACTTGGATAAGAGTTCTTCTTTTGAAGGAAGATTTGCTAATTCACTAACGTATTCAGCACTTTGTCGTTTTTTACCGAACCAACCTCCCAAAAAAGTCAAACTAACTCATTTGTCCTGTTTTTTGAAAAGTTTAAGATTCTTATTTACCGCCTTTAGTGGATTATATTGTTCTGATAAATCATTATCATAAAGAACAACTACTGAACCTTCTAATTTATCAAGTTCAACATCATCACATCAAGCTTCCTTAAGAGCCTTAACGAATAGTCTTTTTCTAATAACATTATATCTACCATTTGCAGATTTAATGTCTTTTCTTAGCCTATTTGCATTATTTACAGAGACCTTTTCTTGTTTCAAAACAACAACGCTGTTTGAAGAAGAAAGATCTTGTATGTATTGTTGCATAAGCTCGTTTTTTTTGTCTTTGGAAATAGCCATTTTCGTATAATTAAATTCTCATTTAAAAAAAAGACCCGTTTTTCGAGGCTCATAAACAAAAATATTTAGTATATTATTGTATTAGTGAACCTAGGTAGGAATTGATATTTTATGCTCTAAGCAACCTACTGTCTTTGGTATTTCGTGGTCTAATATACTGTTTAAAGATATAAATGCAAGAGGATTTTTGTAAATTGTATTTCTTATTGAAAGAAATGTTTTTTTCAGTAGATATCTTATTCGATAAAAGAATTAATTTTTAGAAGTGATTATTTGAAAATGCAAAATATAATTATTTTATATTTCGTGCTAATAAATATAGTAGCGTTTGTAATATGGTGAATAGACAAATGGAAGGCAAACAATAAAAGACGAAGAATTAAAGAGAAAACCCTACTTATATATACTGGTTTATGATGACGAATTTGAGCCGTAATATGAATGGAAGTATTTAGACATAAGACCGTAAAATGAAAATTTTTAATCTGGTTTTGGTCTATTGTTGCAGCACGAATAATATTAATATTTTTAATACTATTATATAAATAATGTTATATTTAATCCCAACTCCTATATGAAATAGAGATGATATTACTGTTCGTGGAATGAAGTTACTGAAAGAATTGAGATATCTAATATGTGAAGATACTAGGACTACTATGAAACTTCTACAGATGTATGAGATAAGTTTCAAAGAAAAGGAATTAATGTCATTGACTAGTTTTACTGATCAAAGTAAATTGAAACATTACCTAAATATAATGAAAGAAAATGATGTATGAGTAGTCAGTGAAGCAGGGACACCTGGGCTTTCTGATCCTGGAAAAAACTTGATAAAGCTATGTAATGAGAACAATCTCCCCTACTCTATTTTACCTGGAGCCAATGCGTTAGTGCCTGCTGTGGTTTGAGCATGATTTGATACATCAGAATTTATTTATTTATGATTTTTGCCTCAAAAAAAATGAAGACAGACGGCACTCAAATGAATTTTGGAATCTAAGATACCAGTATTTTTTTATGAATCTGTACATAGGATTGAAAAACTAGTCAAAGAGCTGGGATTATTAAAATTTGGATGACAAATAAGCATTGCTAGAGAAATAAGTAAAATGTTTGAGCAGAATTTTACTTGAAGTCTAGACGAGGTAACTAGTTTATTAAAAGAAAAAAAACTCCCAATAAAGGGAGAATTCGTTGTAGGTATTAAAAATTAGATATTATATTTCCTTTGATTCTTTTTTAATTTCTGTATAATGACTGAATAATTTTACAGCTCATTCGGCTTTGTTTTCAATTTTTTCTAGTAATTTAGAACTTTTTACTTTTAGATTTTCATCTAATCCGAAAGCTGTTTCAAAGTTAAATCATTTTGCAAATGTATCTTTTAGATAAGAAGGGACTTTATCAAGTTCACTTTTTTTGAAAGATTTGGCTAAATCAATATCTTCTCCATTTCGTCCGTAAGTATTGTAAGCATCTATACTTACTATTAGATTATCACCATCATCTTTTAGGTAAACTTCCGCATCCCTCTTAGATCCTTCTGTAATGTTATAGAAAAATCATAGCGTCTTTTTTTCTTGATCTCGCCTATAGTTTCCAGATTTTTCTAATTTATTAATCTCTTCTTGTTTGTGAGATTTGTCTTGTTCTTTGGATCCATCCTTATTTAATATGTCTTTCTTTAATCATGAAAGTTCTTGTTTGAAATCAGTCGTTTCTAATTGCTCTTTCTTTTCTTCTTTTTCCATTTTTTCCATTTAAAGCTTTTATTATATAAATTACATACACTTATTATATATAGTTATTGTCTTTTTGTCAAATTTTTACAACTATTTTGGTATATCTAAGGCTTTTCTATTAAAATAGGTTTTCTTTCAATATGAATGCGATGTCGACAGATACTCTATTGACTCGTATAAATCTATTCTTTTATTACCATTAAGATCATAATTATGAATGAGTTTCTTGTTCTTATATGTCCTTTTTTCTAAATATGTTTTGTTGGTGTTTAATTTGTATCGTTCTTGTAAAAAATCCTTTCAATTTGCGGGCTTATTGTGCATAATTGCTATGAGTTGAGCCAGATCGTTTTTTTTCTCTACTGTTGATATTAATTTCAGTGCCTTTTCGTTTTCTGGATTATCGATCAGTCTAGAAAGGTTATACATTGCAAAAAGATATGCTGCTTTATGATGATCTTCTTTTCTCAATTTAGTTACACTTCAAGGTATAGAATATTTTTTCAAAAAGTCGTTAGTTATAGAAGCTCACCTTTTTTCTTTACCTGTATCGTAAACTGCAAAGGATGTAAATTGATATGGTCAAAAAGAAGCATAATCATCATGTATGGCTGGTAAAGAATATATAAAGTCTTCTCATCAATGTCTTAGTAAAAAATCTAGTATTTCTTTGTTTAATTTACCATCCGTAGAAGGAAATAATTCTGTCATACTATAGGCAATCAACGATTTGTCATCTATATTATCACAAAGATTTTTAAATAACTTTAACTTGGTAGTGCTTCATCATAATCTATCTTTAGAAAACTTATCTCGATCAAAATTTGCTTTAATGTCAGATATGGATTCTCTTATTTTGATTCTGAATTCTTCTATGTTAGATGATTCAGACTTAGTAAAATCAATCTTGCTTACGACTTTCTTGTAGTAGTCTTGTGCCACATCAAATCAGTCTGCTACTTTCTTGAATTTCTTTTTATATAATAGACTTATAATATCTTTGGGATTAAACTCTATTGTATTTCATATTTCAGATGACCTTCCTTTGTATCATAGATAATAAGAATATAGATCATTAATTTTTCTTCATTTAAGATTTGCTGGTGTTTGGATCTTTCTTATGGCCGGTGTTCAAGAAATTAATCACAAGGCAACGATAAGAGACAATGCAATTTGTTTCCTATAAAATCATGATTTTTGTTTGTCTTTTTTAGCTTCTGGTTTGTCGTGCTTGGCGTTTATTAAATCCAACATTTTCTTTATATTTATTTGTAAAAAATAAAGACATTATTATTATACACCTAAATCATTTATAAGTCAAAAAAATGATGAGAAAGTTAAACCAAAAGCAGATAAAGGCTATTTTATGAGTAATTTTCCTTATATTTGCAGTACTTTGGGGTGATATAAAGCTAGAATTTGGTAAAGATAATGATGCAGTTTGATTCTCTGTGGAAAGTGTAGAAGAAAATATAAATAATTTAGAAAACATAACATGAATTTTGCTACAAACACCAACGAATGTTCAGAATTATTTAAGTTTATTGGAGAATATTGATGATTTTTTGTATTTGTGGATATATGAATTTACAAATCCTAGCATAAAATCTTATTTCAAAGAATTGGCAGACAAATGAATACATATAAAAATAATAGTGGAAAATAACAAATATCAACAATATCGGAATACAATGAAATTATTGCAGGAATATTTCACTGGATACAAAAATGTAGAAATAAAATCTGATAAGCAAATGAAAACTGAATATATACACGCAAAAACATTGGTAAGCAAAAATGATTTTATCATACAAACGGCAAACCTCACTAAATCCTCTTTCGAAACAAATCGTGAATATATCTTCCTCAGTCAGGATAAAAAAGTTTTGGATAGTATGAAAAATATTTTTGAGAAAGATCGAGTTGGGTCTGGAATAAATAGAAAAGATATCCATCCAAATTTACTTGTCTGCCCTGTGAATTGTAGACTTGTGATAGAAAATATTTTAAGTTGAGCTAAAAAATCAATATTGATACAGAATCAATACATCACTGATATTGGAATTTTAAAAATCCTTAGAGAGAAGTCTAATCTGGATATGAAATTAATTTTGGCAGACACAAAAGATAATGATTATGTAAGAAGTTATTTCTGACCAGAGATTGTTAAAATATTGAAAAAATATTATAACCATACTAAAATGATTTTGGTGGATGATAAATATTTAATTTTATCTAGCATTAATTTATCTGAGAACTCTATGGATAAAAATAGAGAAGTCTGAGTTATCTTGATCGATAAATCATTGATAGATCAGTTTAAGTCTAATTTTATTAAAGACCGAGATATCAGCGAATAGATGGTTGACTTCGGTCAGAAAAAACATATAAATCGTAAACAAACCAAAAACAAAAGGAGAATATTATGAAAACAAAAATTCTGATTATTATTTTGATTGAGATGACGCTTCTCTGTGGTATATATGCACAGAAGCCGTTTAAAGGACTAAAAATCAAGGGAGTTTCTACCTATTTTCCTGGCATGGATTCTATTGAGGTAAGTAGGAACGATCTAAGTTATCTTTTAAAACACTCAATTGTCGTTTGTTCAAAGGTCGATACTCTCGATGATGGGGCAATGATGAAAACAGTTGAGATTGCGTGTAGCGACACAACATTTAAATTTGTAGGTGCGTATATGGAATCAAATTTAGTTCAACCATCTGAGCTTCGTTCGTACGTAATGGAGGGTAAACGTATGACTCTCAAGTGTGCATTCGTAGTAATTGATCAGGGCGTGCTTTATGAAACATATGAATTAGATGATTTTGGTAAAAAATCGTTTGAATCTTTATTAAATAGAGCTCCTCTAAAGTGTATTGACTACTCTAAGTGAAACAACAAAACTTGTAAAAACAATGAAAACATTAAGAAGATCTAAAGACTCTATGATTGGCGGAGTCTGTGGTGGGGTTGCTAATTATTTTAAATTTGATCCTACTATCGTACGCATCATTTGGGCTATCGCAGCCTTTGGCTATGGAATTGGTGCGGTTTTGTATGTAATAATATGGATTGTAGCACCAGAAGAATAATTGTAAAGTAATAATCTCATTTGAATGCCGGAGTTTTCTCCGGTTTTTTTAGATTTGAAAAAAAGATTAGATTCAGTATTCTTGTTTCGTTATTTTAGAACGAAACGAATAATTATTATGAATAATAAAATAATCGCTGTGGATTTGGATGAGGTTTTGAGTGAAACTATTGATCAGGTTTTGGAAGTAAATAATTATCAAGTAAATGGAATGAAAATTACTAAAGAAGATGTGAGTAGTTATTATTTCCATGAGATAGAACGATTGAATCTATGAATAGAAGATGATGTGGAAATTTTTGATAAATTGTGGAATAGCGATAAAAAACGAGAAGTGAAACCACTTGGATGAGCGTTGGAAAAACTGAATGAATTAAAATCAGAATGATATAAATTTATAATAATCACCGCCAGAAGAGATATTCTCAGAGAATATACAGAAAAACGAATAGAGACATATTATCAATGAATATTTGATGAGATCGTATTCACAAATCACTATTCAGAAAACGCAGTGCCAAAATCTGAAATATGTAAACAAAAATGAATAGAGATAATGATAGAAGACAATCTGGATTATGCCATGGATATGGCTAGTGTTGGCGTGAAAATGTATCTGATAGACAAGCCTTGGAATAAACAATATAATCCTGAAATACATAAATGAATAAGCAAAGTGAATGGATGGAATGAAATTAGTTTTTAGATTGTAAACCATTGAAAATGAAATTATCTATGATAGTAGCTATGGCTAGAAATAGAGTGATATGAAAAGATAAAGAACTCGTACGACACTACCCTGAAGACTTCAAATACTTCAAAGAAAAAACTACAGGACATGCAATAATCATGGGACAAAAAACATATGAATCTATAGGTAAACCTTTGCCAAATAGGAGAAATATAGTTTTGACTCAGACTGATGAACTGGATAATATAGAATGTTTCCATAGTATTCCTGATTTGATGGAAAATTTGGGAAAAACGGTTTCAGAAGATGAAGAAGTTTTCGTGATTTGAGGAGCATATGTTTATAAACAATTCCTTGATTTAGGATTGATAGAAGTTTTGTATCTAACTGATGTTAAAAAAGATTACGAGTGAAATATATCTTTTCCTGAATTTGAAGATAAATTTGTAGAAGTAAGTAGAGATGATAGAGGTGAAATTGATTTTGTTGTTTATAAGAGAAATTAAATTATTTCTTTTGTTTATTATCCTTGCTTGTATTCTTATGTGGATAGCAACATAGAACATTATCTAGATACTGAATTCAACAAAAATATGGACAAATAGAAACATTTTTGACTGCACATTTATGAGAATCTGCTCAGTCTTTTTCGTTTTGGGGACATTTCATTTGTTTCCAAGAGGTATTTTCCTGTGACACTAAATCTATATCCATATTTGTTCAGTCTAATATTTTGATTTTGGAAGAATCCATAATTTGTAAATATTATAAATCTAGAGATTTTTAATACGCTGAGCTTTTGTTTTTAGATTACTTATGTCTATTGTTATTTTTCTAGTATTTGTGCTTAGTGATAATATGTCATTGCTAACGCCTAAATACTTAAGATGAAACGTATTGTTATCTCATCAGCAAAAATCAGTGTATGATAAAGGAGAAAATGAATATAAAGTTTTTGTCGTGATTTTTCATGTTTTTATATTTTTTGTTTCCATATATAATCAATTATATGATGTCTTATTTGTTGGAGATTTTATGAATTTTTTAGATTTGCCAGAGAAAAAAATAGATGTAATGTACTTACTATTATGAAAAGTGATTGTTGGATTTAAGTCTCATTCATATTGAAGTTTATATTTTGAAGTTCAGTCAAACCCAATTTTCTCAGTACTTTTTTTAGATCAGCAAATATCCCCTTCAGTAGTATAATCAAATAAAAATGTTTTATTCTTAGTATTTATAAAAAAGCTTAAAGGACACATATCTCATCAACAATAATAGAATAACTTTGCGTTCTTATATATCAAAGTATCATTATAATAAATATTTCATTGTTGACCTCAAGACATCTGAACAATATTTTTTATTTCTAATCAACTAATATTAGATTCACAGCCGATAGTCATCGTATTTATATTATATGAACATTTTATGTCTTTGACCGATCATGATGCGTTTACGTAAGTAATTCATAACAGTAAAACAGAAGCGATAAATATAGATAATCTTTTCATTTTTTTGTTACTTAGATAAATAAAATTCTTATAAAAGAAAAAAAAACTTTGATATTATTTATACAGATTATCTATATCTGATTTGAATAAATCCAATTGACTGGTGAAATAATTACTAGATTGCTTTCACATCAAAAGATCTTCAATATATGATTTTATAGCAGTTTCAGAAGATATCTCTTTTCAAAAATATTTCAGTTTTGGATATGTACCATCAGATTTCTGAACAGTACCTATA
>JAYSML010000038.1:0-3668 GCA_043724745.1 bacterium | reverse complement strand
TATTCAACAGAAAAATTAAATATTGGGTTTATTCTTGAATAATAACTCCTATTTCTTATACTCAACCGTTGTATTTTATAATTTTTTCTTATTATCGATATGTCTAGCAATCAAAATCAAATAATTCTACGTTTTGACAACGTGTCTTTTGCTTACAACGACGACAAGCATCCTATACTTATAGATAGCGATTTTTCCATACGCCAAAATACTAAGATTACCATTATGTGACAAAACTGAGCAGGCAAAACAACAATTTTCAAATTAATAACCTGAGAAATCAAACCACAATCTGGAAAAATAAATATCGTAGCTGGGAATACAATCGCCATTTCCAAACAGGTAATCACTAGAGACCAACTAAATCTCAGCATAAAAGAGTTTTTCCAAACAGCATTCACTGAAATAGATTATCAATTAGATAGAAAAATAGCCGATATTTTAAAGGTTGTAAATTTCAATGCACCATTAGATAAACCAATAAAAGAGTTTTCATGAGGACAACAGGCCAGACTTTTATTAGCTCATGCTCTAATCCAACATCCAGATATTCTACTTCTAGATGAACCAACAAACAATCTAGACTGAAGTGGAATTAACGATCTAATTAGTTTTCTATTATCTTATGATAAAACAGTAGTAGTTATTAGTCATGATGCAGATTTTCTAAATATATTTACAGACTGAGTTTTGTATCTAAATAAGGTTCGTTGCCAGGTAGAACAATATTGGTGAGATTATTACGATGTAGTAGAACAAATAGCTGCGCAAATCGAAAAAGATCAAATGCAAAATGCAAGAGCTGAAAAGAAAATTATCGAGGCAAAAGAAAAGATAAATTTTTTCGCAAATAAGTGAGGTAAAATGCGTAAACTGGCTAGTAAAATGAGAGATGAAGTAGAGGAAGCCGAAGAAAACAAGGTAGAAGTAAGAAAAGACGACAAAACAATTACATCCTTTTCTATTCCTTTTGATAATTACGTATGACCTATTGTATCTATACATAAAATTGGACTCATGAATTCGTCTCACCAAGTAATTACACACAAACTTCCATTGGTAATCAAAAAGCACCAAAGATATATATTATCCTGACCAAATGGTATTGGTAAATCCACACTCCTAAAAAAACTTGTAAATGCACACGATGATGATGCTAAAATCCATGATAACGTAAAAGTCTGATATTATAGCCAAGATTTCAATTCACTAGATATGGAGATGCTTGTATGGGATTCCTTACACGAAGTAGCCGAAGAAGCAACTGATCAAGAAGTTTACCGTGTAGCTGCTAAATTTTTATTAACATGATTACTTCTAAAAAATCCTATATGATTATTATCTGAGGGACAAAAATGACTTTTGTGTTATGCTAGATTTGTCTTACAAAAGCCGCATCTCCTCATCCTCGATGAGCCAACCAATCATATAAACTTCCGTCACCTTCCCATTATCGCCCAATCACTAAATACATACGAATGAGCAATGATTATGGTAAGTCACGATAGATGATTTACAGATCAATTGGAAGATTTGGAATTAATAGATTTAGGCAAACTAATCAAATAGCATTTTTCAAACCTAAATAACAAAATTAGCTACGCCTTAAGATTATTTCCATCGCCTCTTATAAGAGAAATCTCACCTTATCCTGAGATTTTTTTCTTTAAAAAAAAGACTGATTGGTTCAGTCCTTTAATATTTAAATATGTCTTGGTTTACCCATTCATCTAAAAGAACCTCCTCATTTTGGGCTTTCGCTTTTTGTCTCATCTCTTTGAGGTCTAGGAGTCCTACCTATCTTTTTACCTGGTATTGGCTTTGATCACTTATATCCACCAGATGGTCTAGCAACATCAGGACTAGAGAATCCTATATTTCTTTCCGGTCTAGCGTCTGGTCTTGATCATTTATATCCACCACTAGATACTCTAGCAGAGCCTTGTGATTTTTGATTTTTACCACCTCATCTTTTATCTGTAGATCTATCCAAGCGAATATTTCCATACGTTCATTCTCTATCTTGCACGACAAGTAGTTCAGACTGATCTATTCTTATTTTATGTGTTTTTTCTATTTCTTTAAGAAGTGAGTTTTCTAGCGGAGAAACTAACATTATTGCTTTTCCACTTGCTCCTGCTCTACCAGTTCTACCGATTCTATGAATATAACTCTTTACATCAGCGGGCACATCGAAATTAATAACTAATCATACGTTTTCCATATTCAGTCCTCTAGCAGCCACATCTGTAGTTACAAGTATCTGTGTTTTTCATTGTTTAAAGTCATTTAGGGTAGATTGTCTTTTATTTTGAGCCATATTACCATTCAATAAACCAGCATTTAATTTGTTTGTCACCAAAATCTGGTGTATTGTCTTAGTATTTCTTTTGGTATGAGTAAAAATAAGAACTTTATCTTTAGAATGGGCCTTTATAATTTTAATTAAATTATAAAGTTTTTGTTCGTGATCTATAGAAAGATAACTATGTTTTATTAAATCCACAGTAACTGCCTCGCCAATCTTAATAAATTCATAAGTAGAGATATGTTCTT
Source organism: bacterium (assembly GCA_043724745.1). GTDB lineage: Bacteria > Patescibacteriota > Gracilibacteria > Absconditabacterales > Absconditicoccaceae > JAYSML01. The sequence goes on along the minus strand of JAYSML010000038.1, from coordinate 1,112 downwards.
TTATAATAGTTTTCATATCATCATTCATAGTAGCAGAGAAGGTATATGTTTGTTTTACATTTTTAAGTTGTGTTCGAATTTTTTTAATATCACGAACAAAACCCATATCAAGCATTCTATCTACTTCATCCAATATAAAGTACTCCGCAACACGTACATCTATTACTCTTTGATTCATAAAATCCATCAATCTACCAGGCGTAGCTACAACAATTGCCGGATTTCTTTTAAGATTATTTTTTTGAATAAGCGGACTTGCTCCTCCATATAAACATGCATAAGTCACTCCATAGAATTTAGTCAAATTTCTAATTTCATCTCCAATTTGATTCACGAGTTCCCTAGTTGGAGCTAGGATAAGTACTTGTAAGGTTTTTTTGTTAGTATCAATTTTATTTAGAACTGGAAGCAAAAAGGCGGCCGTTTTACCTGTTCATGTCTGAGACTGTCAAACAATATTTTTTCAGCTTAAAGCTATCTTCATTACTTTTTCCTGTATAGGTGTCGCTTGGGTATATCATATACTTTCTAAAGATCTAACTAAACCTGGTTTTAATCAAAATTCACTAAACAACATAAGATAATTTTTTATAGTTAAAATTTGTGTTTTTCACTGCGATTCAGCATACTGTTTCGCCAGTAAATATCAAGCTCTACTTTTTTTCTAACTAAAAAATTTCTCTAAATAAAGCTTAATTTATTTGGATTTATATTTTTCATTAGCTATTAATTTTCATTTATAATTTCAGCATCAAGCCTAAATGCTCCCCCGCCGACAATTTTAACATCGACAAAGTCTCAAATATTTAATTTTAAATCAGATTTTTTTATTGATGTTTGTTTCATATTATCGGTGTAGCCATAATATCATTCCTCATCCTGAGAATCTACAACCATCTGTCTAATATTTCCAATCTCATATCTATTGTTTTCCATAGAAGTTTTTTTAAGTAATTCATTCATTCTCTTTCGTCTAGCATGTTTCACATTGTATGGTATATCGTCCTCATACTTTCTATGAGCTAAAGTACCCGGTCTAGGCGAATATATTCACATATAAACCATATCAAATTTTCCATATTTCATTAAATCCAGACTTTTTTGGAAATCAT
>JAYSML010000037.1:0-6196 GCA_043724745.1 bacterium | reverse complement strand
GGAAAAAGAAGAGGGTTGGTATTTCTAGCTCTCTTTTTGTATAATAAGAAACTTTTAATTTACTTTTGTATTTTTAGTAATACGGATAAAAAATTTAACGTGGACTTATCCTAATTTACAAAGAAATTTATGGAAATATTCTTTAATTTCTACACAATAAAAAAATCTTTGACTTGAAAAAAACCTGAAATTTTTTATAACATAGCACGTCAAATAACCAAGTGACACATAAAAACGATTCTTTTTAGATTTACACTTTTTATGGGAAATAAGATTAATAATATAATTAACTGATCTATTGGTAAGTCGTTATTTAAACTTGCTATACCAATTGTTCTAGCAAACCTCTTGCAAAGTGCCTACCAGCTCATTGATGCTTTTTGGGTATGAAGACTTTGATGAGACGCTGTTGCTTCCGTTTCCGTAAGTTTCCCAATTATGTTTCTATTGATATCAATATGAACCTGATTCGCTATTGCATGATCAACTCTAATTGCTCAGTATTTTTGAGCAAAAAAACACGAAATGGTAAATCATGTAGCCGCACAAACACTACTCATGGTACTAATTGTATCTGTTTTTCTATCAATACTATGACTAGTTATTTCACCATTATTGCTCAATCTAATGTGAATAGAACCACATATTTTCACAAATGCTCTATCCTTTTTGAGAATATCATTTTTTGGTACTATATTTGTTTTTTGATATTCTATGTTTCAGTCCATTATGAGATGAATAGGTGAAGTGAAATTGCCTATGTACATAGTATTATGAACAGTATGATTAAACGCAATTTTGGATCCAATCTTTATTTATGGCCGATGAGCTATCCCTTCAATGTGAGTTTCATGAGCCGCCATGGCAACTTTTTTTACTCAATGAATAGCTGCATTAATCGGAATTATAATACTATTTAAAGGTAAATATAATATTCATTTGAAATGGTCAAATTTCAAACCTGATTTTTTATACATAAAAAAGGCTTTCTTTCTCTGATTGCCTTCTTCTATGGAAATGTCATCTCGTGGATTGGGTATGCTTGTACTTACTTTTCTAATCACAAGCTTTGGTACACAGGCAGTAGCCTCCTATTGAGCGGGCTCAAATATTTTACAATTAATAGTCATACCGGCATTGGGGCTTTCGATGGCAATTTCTATTCTCGTTTGACAAAATATATGAGCAAAGGATTTTAATAGAGCCGAAAAAATAGCAAAAACCTGATCATTAGTTTCATTTTTATTACTTACTATCATAGGGATTATTGTATTTTTCGCTGCACCATGGTTAGTGAGGTTTTTTATTCCAAACGATGCATTGATAATTGCATGAGGAACAGTATTTCTTCGTACTATTGCGCTGACGTTCTGATTTATGTGATTACAGATGGGTATTTTATGAGTATTTCGCGCATCAGGGAATATGACAACGGCACTTATTCTTTCTCTGATTTCTCAACGGGTATTGCAATTTCCACTAGCTTATTTATTATCTAAACATACCTGATTATGAATTCAATGACTTTGGTATGCATTTCCACTGACAAATATTCTTACAGCGATTATAGCCTATCTTCGATTTATAAGATGAACCTGGAAAAAAACAGTTATCACAAAAGATTACAAGCTTATAGAACAAATTAGTGAAGAGACCTTTGTTGAAGAATGAATCCGTTAACTAAATTTTATATTTTAAACATAACAATGAATTTATTACCATTAGAAGACCACATTTTATTAGAAGCTATAGAAGAAGAAAACAAAACAAAATCCGGAATAATTCTACCAGATCAAAATGAAAAGCCAATCAAAGGCAAAGTTATCGCAGTTTGAAATGGAAAAATATTGGATAATGGAACTAGAGCTCCTATAGATGTCAAAGTTTGAGACATCGTGTATTTCACTAAATATTCTCCAGACGAACTAGATATCGAATGAAAAAAATATTTAATAATCAAACAAGCCTGACTACTAGCTAAACAATGATAGTTTTAATATTTAAAAATCACAATGGAACAGAAAAAGTCCATCACAATATCCAAACAAGAAATGTTAAAACAAATTGATGAATTTAAATCAACATTAATCAAAAATCAATGAGACGAGCTAGACACAAAAACATTTGAAACTCTTCTTCAAAGGACAATGGGTGAACTTGAAAAAACAGATCTTTATAAGGAATCTGCTAATGTATATGCAGAATACGAAGAATTAAATCATGCAATGAGTAGTATATACACCTATCTTTATGACAAGAAAAACTCAAATCTGACAGCCAAAGATGCCAAAATATTTGCCGCATATCTAGCCGGTAAAATTAAATCAATTAAAAATGTAATAGAAAAAATAGACAAAAAATAAATTATATCTTCAACATTAATTAGATAAGAATGGATTTAAATATAGCTATATGGATAAATAATCTAGGAAAATGAACATGGATAGACCCTATTTCCATGATAATTAGTCGATCGCCATTATTAGTATGATTATTTATAATTATAGGACTATTCCTATTTATTAAATATCCACAAAAGAGATTACAACTTTTGATAACGATTGCAGTTTGATCAATACTGTTCTTACTTGTAAATGATTTAATATTCAAACATATACTCGTAGATATTTCAGGAATAAGACTTAGGCCTTATATAGCTAACCAAGAACTAATCAATCCCATAGGCGCAAGGCTAACGGATAGCTCTTTTCCATCTAGTCATATGGCCAGTACTTTGATGATATTAACAATACTCGTACGATTTATTCCATGAAGTCGATCTATAGCATTAATTATTACTCTTTTGATGGCTTTCTCTAGAATTCACAACGGTATGCATTATACTACAGATGTAATTGCTTGAACAATCTTATGAGTTTGTTATGGATACTGAGGTTTATTCGCTAGTAAAAAGATAGAGAAATATATATTAAAAATTAATAAAAATTAGTTTTATTACTTATCAAAAAAATAATGGAACAAAACGAAAACTGAAACGATCGTATAGCAAGGGTTATTATAGGAGTAGTATTTATAGTCCTCGCCCGCTATAATTACAAGGCTGACGATCTCTTTCCTTTTACGTCCTCGGAATACTAGCTCTAATAACTGGTATAACATGATTTTGTCTTTTATACAAACTACTTGGAATAAACACACGCAAACCACTGAAATAAGCAAGATGCTATTTTATGATAAATTAAACTTTTCAAACCAATATAAATATATAAAAATATTAAATGATTTTTTACAATCAAATATACAAAGATGAAAGACACTAAACTTCTCTTATCACGCATAGTATCGACTATTATTTCCTTAGGATTGTTTTTTATTTGATTCTTTGTTCTAGTATGATTCTTCCAAGTATTAGTACGAATTATAGCCATACTTATTCTGGTTGGTGCATTTACTAATATTCGAAATTCTTTTAAAAAATAAAAAATCTGAAATAATTTTTTACAATTTAACTTGCACAAAAATGGCAAAGACAATACAATACTGAGATGATGCACGTAAAGAAATCTTTCAATGAATCGAAATAGTGGCAAACGCAGTCAAAGTAACAATGTGACCAAAATGAAGAAACGTAATACTAGAAAAATCTTATTGATCTCCTACGATCACAAATGACTGAGTAACTGTTGCCAAAGAAATAGATCTAGAAAATAAAATACGGAATATCTGAGCATCTATGATCAAAGAAGCTGCGGAAAAAACTAATAAGGAAGCCTGAGATGGTACGACAACAACGGTTGTGCTTGCTCATGCTATGGCCAAAGAATGACTTAGATATATTAGATCAGGTGTAAATCCTTTTGCTCTATGAAGATGACTTCACAAAACAGTAGCTAAATTAGTTGAAGAACTTAATAAAAAGACAAAAAAAATAAAAAATAAAGAAGAGATTAAACAAGTTGCAACTATTTCAGCACAAGACGAAGAAGTTGGAACACTTATAGCAGATGTCATGGAAGAGATTTGACACGACGGAACAATTACAGTAGAAGAGTGAAAAACTATAGGACTAACAAAAGAAATCAAAACCTGAATGCAATTTGACCAATGATATACATCTCCATATTTTGTTTCTGACTCTCAGAGAATGGAGGCTCTAATCGAAAAACCATATATTTTGGTTACAGACAAAAAAATATCTTCGATCAAAGACATACTACAAATCCTAGAAGCCATAGCTATTAGCGGAAAGAAAGATGTTGTAATAATAGCTGACGACATAGAATGAGAAGCCCTAGCATCTCTAGTTTTGAATAAAATCAGAGGCATGTTAAATGTACTTGCCATCAAGGCTCCAGGTTTCTGAGATAGAAAAAAAGAAATGTTAAAAGATATTGCTACAGTTACTTGAGCCACTCTTATCACAGAAGAACTTGGACTAAAATTAGAAGACGCAAGCATTGAAATGCTTTGAAAAGCAGACAAGGTAATATCTACAAAAGATAATACAATAATCGTAGATTGAGCAGGTAAAGACGAAGAAATATCAAAAAGAGCAGACAGTATCAAGGCTCAAATAACCAATACAAGTTCAGATTACGACAAAGAAAAATTAGCCGAAAGATTGGCTAAGCTTGTTTGATGAGTGGCCGTCATCAAAGTTGGTGCTGCTACAGAAATGGAAATGAAAAATAAAAAATATAAAATAGAAGATGCTCTAAATGCTACTAGAGCCGCTATAGAAGAGGGCATTGTTACATGATGAGGTTCAGCCTTATTGCAATTATCCAAAATTCTAGAGACATTTAAACTAGAAGATGAAGACGAACAAATAGCAGTAGAAATAGTAAAAAACGCAATTCATTATCCAGTAATCCAAATAGCTAACAATGCTGGACATAAGTGAGATCGAATAGTAGAAAAAGTAAAAGAATCTGATGACTTCAATTACGGTTTTGATGCTAAATCATGAGAATTTAAAAATTTATTCGAGGCAGGAATTATAGATCCAGCCAAAGTTCTTAGAATAGCATTGGAAAATGCAGTATCAACAGCAGCTATGTTCTTAACTACTGATGCCGTCATAGTTGATTCTCCAAGAAAAGAATGATCTGATTCTAATAATTGATCATGAGCCGCTATGTGATGAATGGGCGGAATGTGATGAATGGATATGTATTAAAAATTTCTAAATACAGAAAATGTTGGACTCGATATCCAACATTTTTTTATAAAAAAATATTAAATTATAGTTTTTATTTAAAAATCAGTCTTAACTTTTCTATTTGTATTCAATACATACAATATAGCATTTGTAAAATCTTTCATAGAAAGAGGTTTTATAAGATTTAAATCGAACAAATCAACTAATTCAATTTTTCCATACGCAGTACATGATATTATTTTAGCATTTCAGTTTTTTGTTTCCCTTATTTGTTTGGTGGCCTCTATACCATCTATGATTGGCAACCTAATATCCATAATAATAACATCGTATAAATTCTTTTTAGCCAAATTTATAGCCTCTTGTCAATCTTCAGCAATATCGTATTTTTCAATTCACATTTTTTTAAAATAAGCCCCACAAAGAGATTGAGCCGCTTTATCGTCTTCCGCGAGAAGGACAGACTTATTTGATAAATCCATTTTTTATACAAAATTAAATGATCTAAAAGATAAATTAAATATACAGATACACACTTGAATTTCAAGACTTTAATCATAAATACAGTTGACTTTGTATGATATCAAAATACTAAACTGAATTTCTAAGTTTTTCTATTTCTTTTATTAACAAATTATATGCAACTTTATTTCTTTTTCTTGCAACCCCTAGAAAGTATTTCTCTGTTTCTATGATTTTCTTATTAATCTTTTCTTGTGAATATGGCTGCATTGTCCTAAGATTATGTATTCTATCAGCAAATTTATCATCTAATGTATCATCATCCAGATCATCCAAATGTCAAAAATAATCCTGATTTCTTCTCTCTTTTCAAATCAGTTGATACTCAAATAATTCTGATTGAAATCTTTGATACTCTGTTTTTTCTTGCATATTCATATAATCCGACAATTCAATTCAGTTACCAGAAAAACTAATTTTATCATCTAATGATTCAATTCTTAATTTTACTTGTTTCAAAATATTTTTTATTCATAACTCCAAATCAAGATATATTTTAGTTTCTTCTTGGTTCAAATAAGATATCCATGATTTCTTTGATAAAGCCTGAAC
>JAYSML010000036.1:0-14858 GCA_043724745.1 bacterium | reverse complement strand
ATTGATATGTGTTATTTATTCTATTTCATCGGAGAGAACAATTTCTTATATCAAAATTATATTCAAAACTTCATTCTTCTAATCATAAATTATAGATCTTTTTGTTTGTTTGGTCAAATCCTAATGATTTTAGTATAGATTGAGAATCACATGTGATTTGTAAAAGAGTACTTGTTTGGTTTAGAATGTCTTTTACTCAAGTTTCATTAAAAACATAGTTAACACTAGTTTGTATTGGTGGAATTCGATCAACTGTTGGGTTGGTAATCTTTGTTTGTTGGATATCTGCTCATGACGCTAAAGTGATACTGGAGAGTAAAAACAAAGATAAGACTGATAGACTGGATAGTGTTTTTTTCATTTTGATTTTGCTTATGTAAAATAAATATTATGTCTTACACGTTATACGAAAAAATGTATTTATTGTGACATAAATCTAAACCAAAATCAGTTTTTTTCTTTTTAATATTAATTGATTTTTTGAATATCCACTCATATGTTTTTTAATTTATTTTCTATATTGTCGTAACCTCTTGCTATGATGTCTTCGTTTGTGATATAAGTAGTTCACTCTGCCATAATTCAGGCTAAAACCATTGCTCATCATCATCTAAGGTCCGTACTAGATACATATCCTCCTCTTAGTTTGCTAGGTCAGATTACCATTGCTTCATGAGGATTTAATATCTCTATTCTTGCTCATAAATTTTCTAATTCTGAAAAATACCCAAATCTTCATTCAAATAAAGTTTCAAAAACTTTGGATATTCAATTTGATTGAGTAAGAAGAGTTCAAAATATTGATTGTAAATCTGTGGCAAAACCAGGATATATTCTAGTTTCAAACTTTACTCATTGATAATTTGCCTTATTATATGAATTTACTTTGATTGTATGTTTATCTAGTATTTTGAAGTTTATTCAGATTTTAGTGGCTACGCTATATAGTGCAGACAAATCATCAACATTGAAATCTTTTATTGTGATTTCGCTATTATCGGCTCAAGCTCAAATAGCAAAATAAGTCCCTGCTTCTATATAGTCTGATATAATTTTAAATTCAGTATTTTTAATATTTATTTTTGATGGTTTGAGAATTATAGAATGATCTACATTTAGATGAATCTGAGCTCAGGCGTTATTTAAAAATTCAATTAAATTTCTAACATGTGGTTCGATAGCGGCTTGATAAATATTAATTTCGTAATCTATGTCAGGCAAAAATGCTAAATATGTAAGTAATGCTTCTATAGCAGTTACGGAAAATTCTTGCATCATGATATTTTTCTTTGGCTTTCAAGTGACTTTATACTCTTTGAATTCTCAATTTATAATTTCTACTCCAGCTTGAAAAAGTGCATTATCAAATGTATCTAGTGGTCTTTTTCATATTTTACATCCACCACTTCATACAAACTTCACATTACCATATTTGATAAGTCAAAATGGAATAAGTAATATTGATGCTCTGAATTTAGTTGCTTTTTCGGAAGTTAGGTCAAAAAAATCTTTTGATATTTTTAGTGCCTCGTTCGCTAGCTCTTCCATAGATGAAAGATCTTTGATATTTGGTTTGTTATTTAATTTTATTTGGCTGTCTAATATATAATTGGCCGCTACTATTGGTAGAGCTGCATTTTTACTTCCAGAAATACTAACTTCTCATTTGAGGTTTGGTGAATATTTAATCTGAAACATATCGAATAAATTAAAATATAAATCTGAATCTAGTCTATAGAATTGATTTTTCTTTGCAAGATATTGTGTTTTTATATTTTTGCTTGATTTTTGTGTACTAAAAGATTAAATGTTGTTGTTTATGATAATTACATATTTGTAAATGTATATAAAAAATACGCTAACAACTACCAGCACAGTAACCAAATAATTGGTGGGAGTTTGTCGTATGTCAAATAAACTTACTCCTGCCAATAAAACGGTCAGGTTTTTTTTAATTTATTATTAGAGGAGAAATGGAAGATATATTGTTGGAGAAAAAACGTCATAGTTTAGCACATATTATGGTGCAGGCACAACAAAGACTTATAGATCCGGATTTGAAACTTGGTGTAGGTCCTGCTATAGATAATGGATATTATCATGATTTCCTTTGGTCTGAAAATGCAGACAAGGAAATAATAGAAAGTGAAGAAAATATATTGAAGATTACATTCAAGGAAATGCAAAAAATCGTGAAAGAAAATCAGGATTTCTTGTTTGTAGAACTTCCATGAGAAAAGGCTGTAGAAATATTGGAATTACTTGGTCAGCCCTATACTTTGGAATTATGTAAAGATTTGATAGAAAAATGAGAAACAAAACTTGGTGTATATATAAATACAATGAATCTACAAGCATCAGAAAGAGTTTTGAATAACACTAAGCCTGGATATATAGAGAAATATAAGAAAATAAATTTTCGATTTAATCAGATTTTTCCTGATTTATTGGAGTGAAAATTTGTGACTTTCGTGAATATGTGTAAATGACCTCATATTGAAAATACAAAAGAAATAGATTCAGATTCTTTTGCTTTGGATAAAATTGCTGGGGCATATTGGAAATGAGATTCAAATAATATAATGATGACTAGAATTTATGGTGTAGTTTTCGAAAACAAAGAGGAATTGAAAGAATATAAGGCTATGATGGAAGAAGCCAGGAAAAGGGATCATAGAATTTTAGGTAAAAAACTAAAACTCTTTACTATTTCTCCGTTGGTAGGTGCTGGATTTCCTATGCTTCAACCAAATGGTATGATTATCAGAAAAGAAATAGAAGATTATCTACGAGAACTCCATAAGGATAAAGGATATCAGAGAGTCCGAACTCCACATCTATGTAAACATGATTTATATGTAACATCAGGACATATCAATAAATATGGCGATAATCTTTTTAAAGTAAAATGAAGAGATGAAGAGTTCTTTCTAAAACCAATGAATTGTCCGCATCATATGCAGATTTTCGCTGACAATCAATTTTCTTATCGTGATATGCCTGTGAGATATTTCGAACCAGCAACAGTATATAGAGATGAAAAAACTGGTGAACTTTGAGGATTGCTTCGTGTGAGAGCAATTACTCAAGATGATGGACATCTATTTTGTCGTGCAACTCAGATAGAAGAAGAAGTATCTGTGATAGTTGGTGTTATAAAATCATTTTTTGGAACTATGGGTATGATAGATAATTATCGAGTGAGTTTATCAGTAAGATGAGAAGATAAGTCAAAATATCTATGATCTGATGATGTATGGGAAAAGGCAGAAGGCTGATTAGAAAAAGCAGCGATAGCAAACGATCTTCCTTATAAAAAAATATTATGAGAGGCGGCCTTTTATGGACCAAAACTTGATTTTATGTTTAAAGATTGTCTTTGAAGAGAATGGCAATTATCTACTATACAGTGTGATTTCAATCTGCCTGAAAGATTTGATCTAAGTTTTATGAATGAAAAATGAGAAAAAGAAAGACCAGTAGTTATTCATAGAGCAATATCATGATCGCTAGAAAGATTTATGTGAGTAATGATTGAACATTTTGCTGGCGCCTTCCCTCTTTGGTTAGCGCCTAAGCAAATTAAAATAGTTCCAGTTGCAGAAAAATTTATGGACTATGCAAATGTAATAGCTGAAGATATGAAAAAACAATGATTAAGGGCAAGCGTAGACTCTAGTGATGATTCTTTTAGCAAAAAAATTCGTAATGCAGAGATAGATAAGATACCGTATATCCTTATTGTCGGAGAAAAAGAAGAATCAACAAAAACTCTTTCTATAAGAGAATTTAGAAGTAAAAAGCAGTATGAAATCTGAATAAATGAATTTGTAGAAAAATGTATAGAAGAATATAAAACAAGAGCACTTTAGAATTTATTTATTATATACGAAAAGATCCTGCCAAATTCAGCGGGATCTTTTTGTTAAGTGAAATAATCACCCTTGTCTGTTCTTATCTTCGGCATATCTGCAGGAAGAGTTTTAGAAAACTTATTTTCCCATTCACTCTCTGCTGTGCCATAACTCCTTCTAAGTGGAGTTTCTTTGCAGACACATCTGAAATTATAATAAACTTCGTTACCAAATATGTGTTTTACAAAATCAGGAATATGTCCACAATGTTCACACTTTGTTGCTGGATTTTCTGGTTGTTCCATAAGTTTAGCTCCTATCGTTATTTGTTTTTGTTTTTAGCTTGTATATCTATTTTATATCATAAGTCAATGTAATTTATTATCGAATAAGATTAAGCATATATTTTGTTGTATAGAGGCTATATTTTAACTGACAAAATCAGTCTTTTTTGTTGATTTTGTATATTATTTTACTATATTTTTCGTTGAGAAATCAATACAAAAAATTTGTATGAAAGTAGTTGTATTTAGTCAGTTTTTTAGTTTTATAAAAAATCTTATGACAGAAAATCAATCTCTCTTGTGAACCGTGATTCCACAGCCTATCGAGCAAGAAATTTCTAGGTCTTATATAGAATATGCCATGTCTGTGATAGTATCTCGTGCATTGCCTGATACTAGAGATGGATTTAAGCCCGTTTTGAGAAGAATTCTGTACGCTATGTACCAGATGAATAATTTCTATAATCAGAAACATAAAAAATCTGCTAGAATAGTTTGAGAAGTAATGTGAAAATATCATCCTCATGGAGATAGTAGTATATATGAAGCAATGGTAAGAATGTCCCAATCACGATCATTTAGATATCCTCTAGTAGATGGACAAGGTAACTTCTGATCTATAGATGGAGATAGCGCTGCTGCGATGAGGTATACAGAAGCTAGACTAACTAAGATCGCTGAAGAAATGCTTGCTGATATAGAACAAGATACTGTAAATTGGAGAGATAATTTTGATGGATCTTTGCAAGAACCTATTATGCTACCGACCAAATTTCCAAATCATTTGTGTAATGGAACTATGGGTATCGCTGTAGGTATGGCAACGAATATGGCTCCTCATAATCTAAATGAAGTTTTGGATGCCTGTCTTTTGATTTTGAGTAAGGAGGGAAAAACAGATGAAAACTGAAATCCTATAGAAATTTCTGTGGATGAAATAATGGAGATTATCAAATGACCAGATTTCCCTACTGGTGGATTTATATATGATTCAGCAAATATAAAAGAAGTTTATAGAAAATGAAAATGATGAATAGTTGTGAGATGAAAGACGCATACAGAAGAAGATAAACACTGAAGCATCGTAGTGATAGATGAAATCCCCTATTTGGTAAATAAATCTACTTTGGTAGCTAAAATCTGAGAACTAATCGTAGATAAAAAAATAGAATGAGTGACTGATATGAGAGATGAATCTAGCAAGAATAAAATTAGAATAGCTATTTATCTAAGACCAGGAATAGATTCTGACAAGATATTGGTAGAACTATATAAATACACTGATTTGCAAACAAATTTTAATGTAAATAATATTACATTGGTAGAGGGAGGTATTCAACCTAGACTTTTGAATATCAAAGATCTTTTGATGGAATTTGTTGTGTTTAGGAGAGAGGTAGTATATCGTAGAGCTGTATTTCAACTAAATAAAGCAAAAGATAGACTTCATATTCTAGAAGGACTGAAAAAGGCAATAGATGTGATAGATGAAGTGATAGAAACTATTAAAAAATCTGAAACTAAACCAGAAGCTAAGGAAAATTTAATGAAAAAATTTGAATTCTCTGATATGCAAGCTGAATATATACTAATGATGAGATTGCAATCCTTGGTATGATTGGAAATACAGAAGATATCTGAAGAAATAGAAGAGAAGAAAAAACAAATAGAATTTTTGGAAGGTATTATATGAGATCCTATAAAATTAGACTATGAAATAGAAAAAGAATTTACATACATGAAGGATAAATACTGAGACGATAGAAAAACTCAATTATCAAATGATTTGAGTGTATATAATATAGCTGGTAGTTTGAAAGCATTTAAAGATGCAGCAGACAAGGTGAAAGAAGATGTAATTGCTTGGATAGGAAATGATTATAGTCTAAGAGTACTTTATCAGTCTAGAATACAAACTATACCTGAGGATACAATGGATTTAGTCTATACTCACAATCAGGATAAATTAATTATTATTACAGATATAGGAGAACTTGTAGTGCAGAGATTAAAAGAATTTGGAACCTTTGTAATGAAACAAAATGCACTAAATTTAAAACAACATTTTGGATTGAAATGAAAAATAATATTTGCTAAGACATTACATTATGATTACAGTTGTCTAATATTGCTTACGAACCAAAACAGTATTAAAAAGGCAAAAAAAGAACTGGTATTGTCATTCAAAAAATTCCCTACTATGATTATGAAATTGGCAGTATGAGAAAAAATCTTATCAGTGGAAGCCGTAAATGACAGTGATCACGTATGAATCCTAACAGAAGATGGTCGGATGCTACTTTTCAAGTCAAGTGATCTTAGACCAATGTGAAAAACTGCAGGATGAGTAAAGGCTATAGAACTACAAGAGGGGGATAACGTTTCTAGTATGTTCTTACATAAAGATGAACCATTTATTCTTATTCATTCAAATAAACTTTGAAAACTACTTACTTTGGAAGATTTAAGAATATGGAAAAGAGCTAGAAAATGACAGGTTGTTATGACTGGAAAAACTAAATTGGAATGATGAATAAGTATAATAGAATGAGCGATTAAAATTAGATTTAAAGATGGTGAAATAAAGACATTACACTCAAATGATATAAAACTTGATGAGCCAGAAACTCCTCTATATGCTATGGTGGAGAAAGAAATCGGTGTAATATATAGACCTTGGGAAGAAAAGGATGAAAATTTGAGATATAAAGAAGAAAGGAAAAAGGCCGAAAAGGAAGCCGAAAAGCTAGAAAAATGACTACTTTTTGATGAAGACAGTGAAGATAATAACAACACTGTAGATGAAAAATGAGATGCTGAGGAATAAAATTTAAAGTTTAATAAAAAATAAATTAAATGGTTGAGGGAATAAAAAAAATCTTTGATGATAAATTGATATATATAAATAGTGGTCTGATTTTTCTTTTGATAATATTTTGTATATCTTGTTTCGTAAAAATTTCCAATATCAATCATATGTCAGTAAACGGACCTGAAATCCAGTCTTCTGGTGATGTATTGGATATATTACAAAAAAAACTTTATGCAAATATAGATGAAACATCTAAGTATGTAGTTGGTATCACGTCTAGTAAAAATGTAAAATTCTATATGGAAGATCCGAGTTTGTTACAATGACCTGGTACAGCTATAGAAAAAAATGCTAAAATGGATGAAGCAAGTGGTATATTTTTGTGAAATAAATGATATGTGATTACAAATAAACATGTTGTAGAAAATAGCGAGGCTAAGTATGCTGTAGTTTTCTATGATGGTAGCACTTATGATGTGGATAAGATTTGGCAGGATAAACAACTAGATTTGGCTATATTAAAAATAAATATTGGTGAAAAATATCTAAAAGAAAAAAATATAAATAAACCGGAATTTCTAGATGCGAATCAAAGCGTGGAACTTGGAAAAATAGTCTTGGCTGTAGGAAAAAAATGAGAAAACAATACTATGTTGGGATTTGGAATAATATCATCAAAAAACAAAAAACTAACAATAAATAATGAAAATCTATATGTAAATTTATATCAGGTTAATTTTCTTTTGCAACCTTGATTTAGTGGTAGCCCATTGGTAGATATAGATGGAAAAGTAATAGGAATAAATACGGCCGTTAGTCAATTGGATCTCGAAAGCTTTGTTTTGCCTATTTCGAACCAGTTAATCTCATCTAGTCTAAAATCTATAGAAAGGTACTGAAAGATAATGAGATGACTTGTATGAATAAAATATGATGAAATAAATGATAATAAAGAATTACAAAAGAAATTAAATCTGACTGGTGGCGTCTTTGTTAGAGATATTTTGCCAGAATTACCTGCATTTAATGCTTGAATACAAGTAAATGATATTATTGTTAGCATAAATGATGTCTTAATCAGTAAAAATATGCCATTTGTTTTTCAGATATATAATTATTTGCCTTGAGATAAGCTAAAATTACAGGTATTGAGAAATAATTCCTTAATAGATATAGATCTTGTTTTGGGTGAAAATAGCTAATTTTCAATATTTATGTAATTATTTGGCGGAATGTAAATCAGACTTTTTTGTTATTGTATAAAAAATTTGAAAATAACGTATGTTTTGGTTAGACTTTAGATGTCGAATTAAATGAACCAGATTATATATTTATTTTATACCATATATTTATGTCTACGTATATACCAGAAAGCCTAATAGATGAAATTGAAGAATTGAAAGAGTTGGGTAATTTTGATGAAGCTATGAAAAAAATAAATTCTATCTTGTTCAGAGATCCAAATAATGAAGATGCATTATTGCAAGTAACTGATATACAATATAGAAAGTGAGATATATCTAAAGCGACTAAGGCAATAGACTTTTTGAATGCAAAGAATAATAATAATGATCCTATGTGATTATATATTAAGTGAGTACTAGAGATGGAAAAGAATCATCGATTGGATGCTAAAAAATATTTTCAAAAAGCATTGGTCCTTACAAAAGCAGAGAACCATGAAATTATAAGATGTTATGGATTATGTGAATATCGATATGGTAATAGAGAAAAATGATTAAATTTTCTAAAAGATGCTTTTACATTAAATAATAAGGATACAGAAATAGTCTATAATCTTATTGAAATTTATATACTTGAACATAAATATAAAAAAGCTAAAGATATGATTAGGTATTTTTATAAAAATCGTGAAAAGCTACAAACAATTGATAAAACTATAGATTTCTATGAATATAAAATTTGATTATTTGAAAAATTTATAAAAACTCAAAATTTATTTCAAAAATAAATACAAAATGAAAATCGAATTAACTAATAGTCTAGTAAAAAAAGATGTAAAAATGATTTTGAAGTCTTCATGGTCTCATTTTCTATGAATATGATTACTTATGTGATTTCTTATGTTCTTGCTAAATGTATTTCTTGGGCTATCTATATATACACAGAAATTCTCTGGTGACCTGAAGGATAAGCTTGGTATGTATTTCTATATAAAGGATGTGCCTGGTAAAGAAAGTGAAATATATAAAGAAGTGATAAAAATCAAAGATGAATTGGAATCTAAATGACTGAGAGTAATGTTTTCTTCAAAACAAGACGCAATAACATCCTTAGAGAAAAAAATACCAGATGTTGTACAGACGTTTCAGAAGTATGGTATAGATAATCCCCTACCAGCTACTCTTTATGTTATGTTTGATTCTGATGATAAATATCAGATTTTAAAAACAATTATTATAGAGCATAAAAGTTTAATCCTGAATATAAAAGATATTTCTCAATGAAATAGTATAAAACAACAAGAAAATAGGGTTCTGACTGCTATCAATTTATCTAATTTTATTGTAAACATATCTTATGTTATAGTTATGCTACTTTGAATAGTTATACTCTCTTTCCTAATATTTTTATTGAAAGATGTATTCTACAAGTTTTATAAAGATTTCGAAATAAGAAAATTACTTTGAGCTAGCTATATACAGGTAATGCAAACCTTTATTATTCTATCTTTGTTGTTAATATCATTTTCTTTTGCTGTAGGAGTAGTTCTTTTTGGATTATGAGTCGTTACTTTGAACTTATATGTTTGACAACTTTTTAATATATCTGTATTTGGAGTTTCTACATGATTATATAAGGTTTTGTTTGCTGTAGTTCTGGAAGTTGTGATACTAGCAATAACATCATGATTTACCTCTTATTCCTTTATTAGATCTTTGCATAAGAAAATTTAACTATATAATACAAATTCAAATAAACAAAAACAGACCCCTTAAGAAAGAGAGATCTGTTTTTTTGTATATTGTATAATGTATTTAGTATGCTATTTGGATTCAAGGACTCATAGAAGAAGATATTACAATTTTCTTTATAAGTTTATTCTTTACTCATGTTGGCTTATTGTCTTCTACTGCTTTCAAAAATCATTCTATATTCTCTTCTAATTTTTTAGATTCAAACGACATTTTTCATATACCAGCATGGATGTTTCCAGTTTTATCTAATTTGAATTCAATTTTTCATTTTTTAAATTCTTCTATTGCTTGGATTAAATTTTGTACTACTGTTCATGATTTTGGGGATGGCATCAATCATTTTGGTCCCAACTGTTTAGCTACTACTGCTAAATCTCTAATGTGATCTGGAGTTGTAATTAAAACATCAAAATCGAACTTTCATTCCTTGATATCCTTCAATATAGCTTCAGTTCATGCTATATCTGCTCCTGCTTTCTTACATTCTGCAGCTTTGTCTTCTGATACGAAAACAGCTATTCTACTAGTCTTTCAGGTTCAGTTTGGTAACATAGTGGTTGCTCTAATCATTTGATCGTTGTACTTTGGATTTGCATAAGTCTTTATTGCTATTTCCATAGTTGAATCAAATTTTGTATAACTTGTCTTTTTTAATAATTCTACAGCTTCGCTTACTGTGTAAGATTTTGTAGCTTCAACAAGTTTTGTTGCTTCTTTGTACTTTTTTCAGTGATTCATTTTTTGTAATATAATAATTAAAAACGGTAATAGCGGACCTTAGTCCTTCCGCATTAGAAACTAAACTTTTATTCAATTTCTACTCACATATTTTTTGCTGTTCCAGATATAACCTTTATTATAGCTTCTAGATCATCTGTATTCATATCGTCTTTCTTTAATTCTGCTATTTCTTCCAAGTCTTTTCTTGAGATTTTTCAGATTTTCTTCTTGTTTGGTTCTCAAGATCAAAGTTTTTGTCAAATTTTCCATAAAATTAGATTTGATGTTACGGGACTTCAGATTGCAAGTTCAAAAGTTCTATCTGAATAAACAGTTACTTTTACTTTTACCTTTACGTCTGATCCACCGAATTGTTTCATTAAATCCATGGTTTTTTCGTTGAATTCTTTGATGAACTGTCATATATTTACTCAGTTTGCTCAAAGCATAGGTCCAAGAGGAGGAGATGGTTGTGCCTTACCTGCTGGAATTTCTAGATTTAGGATGTTCTGAATTTTTCATGCCATTTTTATATAACTTAATCAATAAATAAACTTTTTAAATAACTTTTTGATTGGTGATATATGTCGTATCATATTTGTATCATCCAAACCTCATTCTTTATGTATACTATCATTAATGTGGTTTTGTCTTTGTTCTCTGGAAGATTTAGGAATATTACTTTATTTCAGAAGAGCTTGTTTTGGAATATATCTTGTTCTGTAATTAGAGTAAATGTATTTCATCATAAACTCTTAGCTATATCTCCAAAGTTATAAGTTGGATTTCCTAAATTAAAATAATAAATATCTTTTTTATCTTTCAGTGCATATTGATATTTAATTCATAACTTATCAATAATTTTCGATTCTCAATAATATATATCAGTTCAAGATAAGACTCTTATTTTTGTACCTTGTGTTGCTCAACTCTTTGTTCAAGAATTAGAGCTTATTAATGCTGCTTTATTTCATGAATTATTAATGTTTCAGGTATGTATCAAATTTCCTGTAGTCTCATTATCTAAGGTGGTGGATAATATTATTGTTCAGCTTTTGGGAACGATGGATACTTTTTCGTTTATTGTTTTGTTTGGGGTTTCAACTTTTAGCTTATTTCACTTTACTTGATATAATAGTACATATACTATCATAAGTGATAAGAAGAGTGTAATCATTGCTAATCTGATTAATTTCTTTTCATCATGCATTATATGCAAAGTAAATAAATTAAAGATTAGTTAACCCATTAATTCAATCTTATCTATATCCACAACTACCGGAGTAAGTCTTCAAAGCATTTCTACATTTACCACTACATTTCATCTGTCTGCATCTATTGTTCTAAGAACTCACTTCATTCACTTAAAGTCTCAAGTCTTCAATAGCACCACGTCTCATTCTTTGAAAGGAACTATAAGTTCTGATCTTTCTTGAGATTTTTGTACTTGTTCTCTGATTCTAAGGTATTCATCATTTGTTAGAGGTATTGGACGAGTTTCAGCTCATACTATAAGTCTAACTCAAGGTGTGTTTCTCACTATGTATCGTATTTTATCATTCATCTTAGAATTTATAAATACGTATCAAGGATACAGTTTTTTTTGTTTAATGATCTTCTCTCCTTTCTTCAATGAATATTCGTTTATCATAGGAGACATGTAATCTTCTATGGAGTCTTCCATGCTTTGTTTTTTTATTCTTTCCTTCATGTTTTCTATCACTAGTTCTTCTTGTCATGAAACAACACTAAGAACGTATCGTTTGTATGAATTGTCCTCTATCTGTCTTTTTATCTCAGTATTATTCTCTGCTTTCTGCATTTATAAGGTATAACGAAATAAAAAATTGATGTAATGGTCTATTTCATCATATTGTAAAATCGTTTGTAGAGCCCAGAAAAAATACTATCCAAGAATACGAAGTACAATCAAGCAACAACCACCAATATAAGTATGGCTATAGTCAGGTTGATAAAGTCTTTTTTGGATGGGTGTTTTAGTTTTTTGACAGTTTCTAAACTATCATAGATAAACTTCATCATTTGCGCTTTTTCCTACAATAAAAAAATTTAGCGCCTTTCTTTTACTGAACTAAGTTCGTTTTTCAAGGGAAAGTTGCAATAATCTCTAGAAAACCATACAAACATATCAATTTGTCTTTTTTGTCTTTCAATCAATATCGCCAGAATTAGCATACATTACAATTTCTGGAAAAGTATTAAGTTTTTTACTGAAATATATGAATGTATTTAGTATTATATTGTCTTTTGTATAAGTATTTTCATTTTTTCTCATAGATAGATCTTCAATGATTTTTTTATCTATATTTTTGCATTTTTTGATTTCTATGTCTTCAGACAGATTTGTCAAAAAAACAAAATTACAATCGTTATTATATTTTTCCAAAGATTTGGATAGATTTTGGATATCCTTATCTGTAATATTTGATCAAATACCTATATACATATAATTTTTTGTATCCTTTATGATTCTTGCAATATTTAATTGAAATTCTAGCTCTGATGGGAAATCTTTTGTATGAGTATATTTTTTACTTTTGGAAGGAAAATCTAGTCAGTCAAAATAAAGTCATAATATAGGTCAGATTGTTTTATTGTAAATTTCTATTTTATCTGGATTATTGTTTTGGCTTGAAATTATAATTATATTTTTTTTATCTGAATCTAGTAAAAGATATCATGTAGTCTGTAATATACCAGTATATATATGAGATCCATCTGGAATAAGTGTAAAAGTATATTTAGATTTTGTTTCTCTTTTTATTGATTTCAATGCTTCGTAACTCTGGATAGAATATGAAAAAATCTGTTCTGCTATAATATCTGGTTGTATGATATTTATCTTGTTTTGCATTAGGTAGTGATTTGGTAAAATCTCATTATTTGTAAAACAAACCTGTCTGCTAATCTATAACGTTTTTGTCGATCCTCAAGTGACATAAATACCACAGAAACAGTCTCTATATAGTAACTTCTGAATATATTATTTATATCTTCTTTGATCTGATCTATCTGTGCTTTTTCGCAGTTTTTGTAAACTATAACTAAATCCATTTCTAGCGCGACTCAAAACCTCTTTCAGAAATAATACTGATCGATGATAACTGAATATGTCGTAAATAAATCTTCAAGTTCTTGTTTAAGTCAGAAGTGAAATATATTTTTGATAATATCAAAGAACTCTGGTTTGATGGAAATAGCTCGTCATTGTCATTCTTTATTTACATTTATTACTTTTGCGTCGTTTAATGAATCTACTTGCTTTTTGATGGCTGGAAATGTCCGAGTTAACTCACTTTCCAAAGCCCTCATAGAAATTCACTGTCTCCTGAAGAGAAGATATTTGAGTATTCATACTTTTGCTTCACTTCAAAATAGTTTTTCTAGATTCATAGAAAAATGGTCTATATAGTAAATATATATGATATAATAATTTATTTTGGCAATACAAGGTAATCTGATTTTGTCCACTGAAATGTTTATCTATTTTTGATTTTCTCCATTTTGTTTTTTAGTGCAAGAGAAATATCTATATCCATAAATCTAGCTAAACGAATGGTCGATAATACAACATCAGCAAATTCATCCATTAGACTTTCTTGTGTATATTTATGCAACTTTTCTTGTCTGACATATCATAGGGTACCTAGTATTTCTGAAGACAACTCCCCAACTTCTTCTGAAATTTTCAGTGCCTGAGAAAAAATTCTTTTAGTCTTA
This sequence comes from bacterium, assembly GCA_043724745.1. Taxonomy (GTDB): domain Bacteria; phylum Patescibacteriota; class Gracilibacteria; order Absconditabacterales; family Absconditicoccaceae; genus JAYSML01. The sequence continues at coordinate 508 of JAYSML010000036.1, read as the reverse complement.
TCTTGATCACGAAAGAATGTTTTTTTTCATCAATCGGATAAAGTCCAATCTATAAATTCTATAATTTCTTGTATTTGCATTTGACTGATTTTAAGTATTAAACTCCTGGAACTGGGAAACTTAGAGAGAAGGATATAACTTCATTCCTTATTTTCTTTAACATTTCTTCGTTATCTTTGTGCTTCAGCGCTTGATCTATGAAATTTACTATTTGTAGAGTATCATTTTCTTTGATTCATCTGGTAGTCATGGCTGGCATTCATATTCTCAAACCAGAGGGCCTGAATGGTGGATTTGGATCATCAGGAATTGTAGATTTGGAAGTAGAAATTCAAATTTTATCCAAGGCCTCCTCTGCTAGCTTTCAGTCTAAATTTGTATTAGAAAAATCAACTATCACCATATGATTGTCTGTTCATCATGTTACTAGTTTATATCATTTACTAAGTAATCATTGAGCCAATATTTGGGCGTTTTTTAGAGTCTGGATTGCATAATCTTTGAATTC
>JAYSML010000035.1:0-3780 GCA_043724745.1 bacterium | reverse complement strand
AAAATCCAAAATTAAATTTTTTCTGAGTAAATGCTTCTATGGATTTAAAACATCGAAAAGAAAAATGATGGATATATCCTGATGATCCTAGATGACGATTTCAGTGGTATTGTAGATATTATATGTGAAGAAGAATAACAGATGAAGATAATAGGCAAATCAAAAGATGGAGAGCAATGAGGAGACATTGGTCTGCCGTTAAAAATAATTGCTATACCATGGATTGGAATTGTAGAAAAAAACAGAGGCAAGCACTACTACATTGGGCATATGATTCTAGAAAAATTTAATTAGACTGTGTCATTGTTTTAGTTTTGAGATCAAAAGAAAATTTAAATAGATTATCAAATTTTTCTCAGCTTAATTCATTTGGAGTAATGTTTCGCTTCGAAATATCTAAATACACCTCTCATGTGAAATTATATTCTGTTTCAATTTTTGCTATATTTAGATTGAATGAAATTGTTTTAGTAATATCTTTTATAGTCAGATCTCATATCATTGTATAGTTATTTTTATTTTTGCTTAAATTTCTAAGTATGAATTTTGATGTAGGATAATTCATAGTATCGAAAAAACCAGTGCTGCTTAATTTTTCTTTTAATCAATTATTTGCATCAGTAGTCAATGAATCCAAACTTATATTAAGACTGGCTGATGTGATATCCTGTCGATTACATAATACTAAATTTCAACCAACTGGAATCACGCCTGTATAAGATCATCATGTATTGTTTATTTCTCGAGTAATATAAGAATTGGGAACTAAAAGTTTTCTCTGTCGAGTTTTTTCACATTTTTCTAATTTTCAAGAGTAATCCTGAATAACTGTAGCTACATTTTTTTTATCTGGAAATAGACTACATCAAGCGGTCAGTATTGTCATAGCGAGTAGAAATGTGATTATAAGCTTTTTATGCATAGTGATTTTTATAATAATTATAAAATATGTTTGGATGATAAGAAATTAGATAATTAATTCAATTAGATTTAAATTATGCTTTCTGGACTATCCTATCCTTTTTTAACTTCCGTTCTTTATTGATGGAGGTAAAATATGGAAAGTCTTTTTATCTTGATTTTGGAGGAGCGAAAAATAGAAGTAAACAAGAAATCTTTATTATTTAAATAATATAAATGGTACTTATCCCAAGCGTTATAGAAAAGACTAAAGGAGGTGAAAGAGCTTATGATATTTATTCAAGACTTCTTGAAGATAGAATTATTTTCATAGGAGATCAGATTGAGTCGCATATAGTTAGTTCGGTAGTAGCTCAGATTTTATATTTGGAAAAGAAAGACCCAGATAAGGATATTATAATGTATATAAATACACCAGGGGGAGAAGTATATAGTGGTATGGCAATTTATGATGCTATGCAATATGTAAAATGTGATGTTTGTACAATAGCTACATGATTAGCTGCGTCTATGGGGTCTATTTTTCTAACTGGTGGAACAAAAGGTAAAAGATATGCATTGCCACATAGTAAGATTATGATTCACCAACCATTGATTTCTGGAGGATGATTGACTGGGCAGGCAACTGATATCCAAATCGAAGCTGAAGAAATGATGAAAATTAAGAAAATGTTTATAGATATAGTGGCTCAACATACGTGACAAAAAAAAGAAAAGGTAGGGATAGATATGGAAAGAAATAAATGGCTTAATCCTGAAGAGGCATTGAAATATGGTTTAATAGATAAGATAATAAGCTAGAGTATAATTTATAAACAAATAGTAAGATGGAGGAAAGACGAAAGAATTTGATAAAGGTATTTCTAGAAAAAAATAGTCAGATTAATTTGAGTGCTATTAGAGATGAAGAATGAGTATATGTAAAACATATTCTGGATGCATTGGAAATTCAGGATGTTTTTGATTTGGAAGAAGGTATGCAGGTATGTGATGTAGGCACAGGATGATGATTTCCACTACTACCTTTGGCTATAGAATACCCTGATGTACATTTCACATGAATGGATTCTGTAAGGAAAAAAATTGATGCAGTCTGAGACATGGCAAAACAACTATGAATAACAAATATCGAATTACTTCGAAAAAGGGCTGAAGAATGTAAGGATATTCAATTCGATGTAATTACTGCTAGAGCCGTGGCTTATGTAGATAAATTACTGCCTTGGACTAAGCATTTGCTTAAACAATGAGGTGTATGGATTTTGTTTAAACAGGTAGATGAACAGGAAAGACAAGATCTTCTGGCGCTTTGTCAATCAATGAATTTAAGGTTGGAAGATAGACACACATATAAACTTTTTGAATGAGATATAGAAAGAGTAATATATGTAATTAGAAGACTTGGCTGAAATTGGAAACCTCAATAATATCTATTGTGCACTGCAATTTATTTTGTAAGAGTTTTATGGAAGGAGAATTATTGGGTGATCAACCATTATGAGAGAAGTTAATCAAGAAGTGATTCTGGTTATATTTTTTTGTTTTGGTTATCGGTCCAATATGATATTTCATAAAATTAATTGCATCGAATAGATTATCTGTAGAAGATATAGGAATATTCTATAGCGTATTGTGACTCTTAACACTGCTTTCAAGTTATAATGATTTATGACTGACAGAAGCCCTACAATATTTTGTACCAAAATATCGGATAGAAAAAAAATACAATAATTATAAAACTATAATAATATTTACGTTTATAGCCCAACTAGTCAGCGGGATACTGATATGATGACTACTCTACTTCTGAGCGTGACGATTGGCCATAAACCATTTTCATTCGCCCATAGCAGAAAACATAGTTAAGGTAATGGCGGTATGGTTCTTAATAATAAATATTATACAAGCAATTTATTCCATATTTTATGCTTTCCAAAACACATTATATCAATGAATAATAGAATTTTCTAGAGTTTTTTCTATACTGCTATTTACTATCATATATCGATGAAATCATACTCTGAATGTCGTAAACTTTGCTTGGTTCCGGGTTTTATGAGTTGGAATTGCTACTTTAGTTTGAGTAATTTCATTCCTTTACAAATACTGATATACATTGAGATTAGGAAAACGAGAACGAGATCAAAATTTAATAAAAAAACAAATTAGATATGCCTTTTGGACGTTTCTATGAGCAAATATATGGACCTTATTTTCGCAGGTAGATCAACAAATGATAATAAATATACTCTGAGCCAAATCAGCTTGATATTATACTATATACATAAGTATGGTATGAGGTATATCTATGATTATACTTCCTATATTGAGCATAATATTCCCTATCACCACCGAACTGATAGCAAAGAAAAATATGGAGAAATTACAAATGTTGCAGAATATAATTTATAAATATTTTTCATTATTTGCTCTGATTATATCGTGATTTTTTATAGTTTTTGGTAAAGAAATAGCGACAGCCTTATTTACGAGTAAGTTTGTGTTTTCATGAGAGCTCGTGATATATAGTGCTCCATTAATTATATTTAATATACTATATGCTATTAACTTTTGATTTATGGCTGGTATGGGTAAGGTAAAAGAAAGGGTGAAAGTACTTGGAGTAGCACTTATAGTAAATGTAGTTCTAAATACACTATTTCTGATGGTTTTGAAAATCTGACTTATATGAGCTGTATTGGCTATGTGAATATCTCGATTAGTCCTTCGATTTAGAAGCTATAGAATAGTAAATAGAAATCTAAAAATACATTTTGATTGGGGATTTTTATTTAAAAATTTATTCGTAGTTATTTGTTTGTGTATAATATTTTGGCTGACAAAAAGTAATTATCGAAT
>JAYSML010000034.1:0-6753 GCA_043724745.1 bacterium | reverse complement strand
TTAAACAATATCCAAGACTTCAGGTTACATGAATATTATCTCACCTTCATTCAGCAGATTCCTTGTCCGACAAATCTATCAAAGATCAAATCCAGATTTTCAAAAAAATGTATTATAAAATAATCGATTCAGGACATACACCACTTCGAAGACATATATGAAATAGTGCATGAATTCTAAAAATTGAAGATGATTTTTTCAATTCATATAGACCATGATTGGCTCTGTATGGTTACAATCCATTGGACAAACAAGATCCTAAATTTAATCTATGAGAAAAACTCAAACCAGCGCTCAGTATAGTTTCTAGAATTACATCCATTCATCAATTGGATTCATGAGAATCACTTAGCTATAATTCTACATACACAGCCATCGAAAAACAAAAAACAGCGACTATTCCATTTGGTTATTCAGAATGACTTCCTAGAGTCGCGTCCAATAAGCTTATATTCAAAATTAGGGAAAATTACATTAGACAAATCTGAACTATTTGTATGAATATGTGTTGTATCCAAGCAGATCCACTTACACAGGTTGGTGAAGAAATAGAATTAGTAAGCGAAGATCCCAAATCAAAAAACTCGCTAATAAATTTAGCCGAGCAGAGCAACACGATAATCTATGAAATACTAGTCAAACTAGATAAATCTATCAGAAGAGAAATTGATTAAATTAATGATACAAAAGCAATTATTTCAAGAATTCTTTTTTAAGCTTTTCATATTGTTCCATCAGGTGAATAAATACCTTCTTTCACCATTTTTTGCTCCATGCCAAAGCTACAGGATATTTTTCAAATACCAAAACTCATCAGATGATTACTCTGATTATCCATTTATTTATGTTTTTTTCTAAGTCTTGTATTTTTTCTTTATCTACCATATTTTGTTTCTTTATAAATCATTAATCTGTATAACTTTTGGCTATCCAAGAGCAAGAGAAATTTCTATACACGTGTAATTTTAAAAAATTTATCCGATCAAAAATAAAAATTTAACCAAAATACATGTCATCAAGAATCATCCTACTATCCAATCCATCTTTTCTATTTTTGAATTAGCTTTTTTAGTCCCATGAATATTTCAATGTATTCTCTTGGATCCATAAATAATAAATATCCCAAATATAACAAACAGTGCAAGCTCTATAAAAATAAATGGAACAATTGGCTTGAAAAAAAATATTGATGCAACTATAGCAGATTCTATAGTAGAAAATATCAAATGTACAATCCCAGCCTGATTTAATTTGCCAGTTCATCTATGGAAAAGATGTCAATTTATTTTATTTATTTTATTCTCATTGCCCCAAGCACTATGAATAAGTAAATTAGCCAAAAAACTAATCACTAGAAATAGGTAAAATCGACTGTTAAATGACGCAGAATATACAAAAAACAAATTTATAAATACAAATATCCAGTCTCCATAATAACAGGTCCAGTGTTTCCTAAATGAATCCATCATTGAATTTTTCTTGGAAAAAAAATATTGCAATCCTCGTGAAAGGATTGGTAATAAAACCAATAATATACTAATAGCTATTTTCATATATTTTATTTATATAAACTTCCTAAATATTTTCACAATTATACCATTTTCTTCAGTCTTTTTTTAGTAATTCATTCGCTTCATTTGGTCCATTTGTTCATTTTTCATATTCAAATATTATTGGACAATTATTTTTGCAATTTACAATATCATCAACTATCTTCCGACTCTCTTTCAATATATTCCAATTAGTAAATAACGTCTTATCTCACAAAATAGCATCTTCGATGAGTTTTTCATAAGCTTCTTTGCCAGGTATTTCTTTTACAAACTTAGATTTTACTCTTTGTACCTCTTTGTTATTGCCATTTTCCTTTATATTGAAATGTATATTTATACCCTCATTTGGTTGTACTTCTAAAATAATTCTATTTTTTTCTATCTGTCAGTATTTATTGAATAACCCATCAGCTATTTCTTTAAATTCTATCACTATAGATGTCATTTTCCTCTCCATATATTTACCAGTCCTGATATATATAGGTACTCACGCAAATCTTGGATTATTTACCTCTATTTTAGCTGCTACAAAAGTTTCAGTCCTAGATTTTGCATCAATTCATTTCTCATCTTTATATCATTTATATTGCCCAAAAACTACATTATCCAAAAAATTTTCTCCAAGTCTAATATTTTTAAATACTTTCAATTTTTCTTTTCACATTCATTCTGCATCTATCTGATCTGGTGCTTCCATCGTAATCAATCATAGCATCTGAAATAAATGATTTTGCAGCATATCTCTAAGTGCTCCAGATTTTTCATAATATCATCATCTATCTCAGACTCATATATTTTCTGATGCAGTGATTTGTATATTATCTATATATTTATTGTTCCATATTGGCTCGAATATAATATTGGCAAATCTAAAGGCAATTATATTTTGTACGGCTTCTTTGCCCACGTAATGATCTATTCTATATACTTGTTCCTCATCAAAGACTTCCATAATCTTCTCATTTAATTTTCTCGCCGATGACAAATCTACTCAGAAAGGTTTCTCAAATATTATTTTCACGTCTTTCCGTCATATAGATTTGTAATTATCTATAAAAGCAGAAAAATATTCTGGTGATATCGAAAGATAAAATATAATTTGAGAATCGGGTTTCCTTAATTTTTCTATATCATTTTTCAGTTGTATATAGTCGTCCTTATTATCAATCTCGAGCTTAGAATAACTAACCGTATCCAAAAAATTATTAAACTCTGACTTATCTTCTATAAAGTCATTGCTTTCATCTCTTACATAATCAATAAAATTCTGTCTATCAAAATTTCTTCTTCAAACTCATACTATGTCTATTGCCTGTTTTTTACTATTATAAATATTATACAAGGCGGGAAACAGTTTCCTTTTGGCTAGATCTCAAGTAGATCAAAAAATAATAAATATTGTATGCATAAGGATAAAAACTTATAAATTAAAAACCTTTATAATTCTTTTTTATGTAATAAAATTTTCTTCCTTCTAAACAAGACAAAAGCTATTGTCATAAGTAATGTCACCAATGCAAAAGGTGTTATATTCTTATCTATCAAAAAACCACCTAAAAGAGGTCATATAATGCTAGCTAAATTACCTAGATTGACTAAATTTCAGTTTATCAATCATATATCTTTATTATTTCCTAGTATAATATCAGAGAAAACAGGACGGACTATTCATTGAAATATTCCACTAATTCATACAAGGATTACAACGACTCGAAGTGATTCGAATAAAAACGAAAGTCCATAACACGCAGTCAATCATAATAAGCTTATTTGCAAAAGCTGCCTAGAATTAAATTTTTTCAACCAGAAATGTTTCAATATAAATCACTGATTTATTACCATTACAATTCAAAATGCACCCAATATAAGTCACCCATTGGTTCCTGAAACACCAAAACGGCCGCTCAGATACAGCAAAAACGACATCTGGTAAATCATCAAAGCTAGATTGACTAAACCGAATACAAGATATCGATATTTTTCTGGACTGACAAACATATCTTCGAAAACTTTTACTATTTTTAGACTTATTTTTTTCAGTTTATCTATTAATTTATTTGTCTCAGGCAAGACGAAAATAATTAAAATCAGATTTAAAATACAAAGTATTCCACTAACTATGAAGGGAGTTTTTATTCAACTTTTCAAAAGTAATCATCCTATAGCTGGTCATATAACGAACCCAAGTCAAAATATTACTCAGAATAATCATAAATTTACAGTACGGTCTTTATGGTCCTTAGATATATCACTCAAAATTGATTGGGCTGCTCAAACATTTCCAGCGCTCATTCCATTTATAGCTCTAGCAAAAAGAAAAATCCAAACATTTGGCGATATTGCTATAGTTAGGTAACTTAATATCGTTCATATAGTAGAATATATAAGAACAGGTTTTCTTCAGTATTTATCTGATAATGTACCAAGTAGAGGAGTTGCCACCAATGCTAGTAGAGAATATATAGTGAATCCCAATGATATCATTGTATTATTCGTATGATAATATTGTACTAGTTGTGGCATTGCTGGAATTATTATCGTTAATCCAAGCACATCTAGAAATATCGTCAGAATTGCTATTATTTTTGTTTTCATTATTATTTCACACTTCATAAAAAAACACAACATATTTATATTTAGTCGTCTTTGTATATCAACGATTTCTTTCTACATTTAATGAAAATTAATATATAATCTTACGACTATCAATAATATTGCCTTTCTCTCCTAGGCTATAATGAGAATCTAGTAAAAAAGCTCTAAGTTTATATTTAGATAATTTATCTATTACCTGACTGGGGCGATGAGCAACTTCTTTGAATCACACCGTATTTGCTATAATTTCACGAAGATAAAGACTTGTTACTGTTATATGTTCTTGCATATTTTTAGACAATACATTTCATCCAAAATAATCTATTCATGCTTTAGCATCATTTATCATTTTCTTTAGTATATCAATATCCTGAGATCATTTATAAAAGAAATTAATGTACATAGGATTTGTTCTAGTGGTTTTGAAATATACGTCTATATAATCTCTACAATTTATCAAAATATTAACAAGGCTTTTACTTGCGTGAGCCTCAATATCAATATGTTTACCCAAATTATTTAGAGATTTATTTAAGCTTGTAATAGACGCTTTCGGCAACAGATTGTCTTCCAACATTGTTCGTAGTTCATAATTATGTCATCGACGATTGGGATAGGGGGTCTCTCCCATTTGTATGATGCGATCTGGCATAAGGCTTCATGTTATGTTATCCAGATCTTTTTCTTCTTTTACCAAATGTGCTTCTTCTTTAAATAATGACATATTAAATCTATATCTTATAAAACATATTTATACAAACGTTCAAATCCTGAATTAAATCTTCTTTAAGTGCATCGATAGGGCTTCTCCGAATATAAGATTTATGCTCCTCCAAATTAATCTTTATCTCTGGCTGTTCTATCAGATTTGTATGATATATATGATAGATAAAATCATAACTAGGATATTTGACGTAAACTTCTTTGAAATATTCTATATCGGCTTTTGTTATTCATGTTTCTTCTTCTAGTTCTCTCTCCATTGCTATATTTATACTTTCTCATTTATTTACTTTGCCCGCTGGTACTCAATAAGTATTTGGTTCATTCTTATGATCTTGTCTCAATAACAATAAAATCTCATTCTGATATTCCAAAAAACAACTTACAACTTCAAATTTAGGATCGAATATTTCTGGCCTCTCTGTATATAACATTTTATTAATATATTTAAAATATTTTTTACTCTGCAGTCAGAGGTATATTTTTATGAGCCTCATTACACACTATCAGTGTATTTTATAAGTTAAAGTTTATATATCTATACTTACAATATTTTTAATCATATTTCATATTTCTTGGAATGTCATAACTCACACATTATCTATCTCCTGAGTCTTCGGCTCATACCATTTTCAGTCAGACCCAAAATATTCCTTTTTAGTTCTTAAGTCATTAGCTTCATAATCTGGATTTATTCGTGATTTGAATTCCAATATATCAATATTTCAATATTTAATTTTTTCTATATTTACACAAGTTTTTCCAATTCTTTTTCAAGTGCTATCTATACATTTAAAATCATCAAATCATCCAAAAATTATTATTTCTCTGTCTCAAAAAGAGTCTATACACGAAACATATTTTTTTATTCATTTTCCGAGTCAGGGAAATCCTTTTTTATTTTTAAAATCTACAACAAAAGTTCTATTTGATCATGGAACTATAATCGTTGTATATGTTTTATCCCCAATATTGTAATTTGTTAGTTTTTTAAACATATCATTTTTAATTTTACCTGTTTTGAAATCTCGAAGCCGACCAATACATATATTTCACTCTTCGTCCAGTGGATTATTGTCTTCAAAATTTTCTGTCTCTTCTTTTAATGTTTCCTCTATGTCAAATAATGTTGGTCCTCATATTTTAAAACCTCGTTCTGGATCGGTCTTAGTATTCTTGTGATCAAAATATTCTTGTAGTCCTTCCTGAATTTCATTATTATTAATTCACATCACGATAGATATATAATAAAAAAGTTTGTGATTATTCGCATTTAATGGTTTTAATTATTTATTACTCTGATTCTGGTATCAGCGGTGTCTTTTCCCAAACTTCGTATATCAATTGCTCTATTTTTTCTTCATTACCTTCTTGATTTTCTAAATTTTCCAATACATAAAATATCATCTCATATATTTTTTTCAAGTTGGTGGCCATATCAGCTCATGCTGCACTTCTATTAGTATCTATTAAGGCCTGTAAATACAAAGGTATTAGGTCGTTTTCTACAATAAATTTTACTATAGTTCCCGGATAATCATCTCAAAATCAATACGAGTAGTTCTCTAAATTCATTACGGTTTTATCTCATTTGAATCATACTCGTTCCATATCGTTAGGATTTATCCCTTCTCACATAGGAATAGGACAAATTATTCACTCCAAATTTTCTTTAAATAGGAATTTATTATATATGTAGTTATATATTCAGTTATTATACCATATTCATTCTAAAAAATTAGATACAGGATTTTCAAATCTTCTAAGTTTATTCCATCACTCTACATCCAAATTTTTGAAATTTATATTTGGACGTTTTTTGAAAGCTTCATAATATCAAATAAGTAAATTTACAAAAACGTTATATCCTGGATTTGAATAC
>JAYSML010000033.1:0-4028 GCA_043724745.1 bacterium | reverse complement strand
ATGGATTTGAATTATATGGAATCAGTACTTCGAGTTTTCAAAAATATGTATGATCAAAATCTGGTTTATAAATGATTTAAAACCCAATGGATGTGTCCTAGTTGTGCTACAACATTGGCAAATAACGAGGTAAACGAGTGATATAAGGATAGACAAGATCCTGCAATTACCGTAAAATTCAAGATAAATGGTAGTGAGGAATTTAAAGAAAAAGATTTCGAAAAGCATGTGATGAGTGAGGATGGGTTTATGGAAGTGGTTGCTTGAATAATAAAAGATGGAGATAAATATTTAATGATACACCACCAAAAAGAAAATCTACGATTTTTCCCTGGTGGAAAAATAGATAAATGAGAAAGTGCTGAAGATGCATTAAGGAGAGAATTAAAAGAAGAAATAGATATAGATGTGATAAGTAGTAAAAAAATCTGAACTATAAAAATAATTCATCAGGGAGGTCCTTGGAAAGTTACTTATTTCGATATAGATATTTCATGAACTCCTAGCATTCAAGAGGAAGGAAAACATAATGCGATGAAACGAGTAGAAAAGGTTGATTATGAAGACAACTGATTATGATTTGCATTAAAAATCGATGAGGTAATAATTACAGAGAAAGAAGAACTTCAAAAAGATTTTGTTGATTATCGACTATTTCATTCTAATCTTTTTTTAAATAAAGAAACTGAAACAGCTGATTTAAATGTTTTGGCATGGACTACTACTCCATGGACCCTTCCAAGCAATATGTTTTTGGCAGTTGGAGAAAAAATAGACTATATCCAGGTTTTTGATGTTTCTAGTAAGGAATATTATATAGTGGCCGAAAGTTTATTGAAAAGCTATTATAAAAATCCTGATGAGTATATCCAAGTCTATAAGCTAAAATGAAAAGATCTAAGAAATCTAAAGTATGAACCATTATTTCCATATATATATCAAAGCAAAATATCTGATGAATACAAAAAACAGTTTTTCAAAATAATACCATGAGATTTCGTAAGTACAGAAGACGGAACAGGAATAGTACATATTGCACCAAGTTTTTGAATGGATGATTTCGAGGCCGTAGCTGCATTTTTGCCTAGAGAAGATGCCAAGAATTGGCTATTTTTACCAGTTGATGACTATGGTGAATTTACTGATGAAGTGCCAGATTGGAAATGAATAAGAGTTTATGAAACCAATAAGGATGTAATCCAAAAACTGAAAGAAAATAAAAAATTAATATGACAAAAATCTTATGAACATTCATATCCTCATTGTCGAAGATGTGAAACTCCACTAATCCAAAAAGCCAATACGAGTCGATTTATCAAAGAACAGGAATTGACAAAAAAAACTATTCCTAATTCTGAAAAAATTTCCTTTGTGCCTGAAACAGTGAAGAATAGATTTCGCGATACACTGAATTCTGCTCCAGATCGAAATTTAAGTAGAAATAGATATCGATGATCTCCCCTACCAATTTGGGAGAATATTTCTAATCAAGAAGATAAAATCGTCGTTGGAGCATTGGAGGAAATACGAAGAAATACTTTGGATGGATCTAAAAATTTAACTAGAAATATACTTATAAGGCATGGAAGAACTGAATTTAATAATGAACAAAAACATGACTGTCGTGGAGAATGTGGGTTAAATGAATTATGAAAAGAGGAAGCAGAATTTTTGAAATCAGAATTAAATACTTTGATAAAAAAAGATGTTGAAATAGTGATTGTTATTTCACCACTTACAAGGTGATGGGAAACTATACTTCCATATTTGAATGATAAGTTTTGAATAGAAGAAGTAAAAGATATGAAGAAAAAATATTTGGATGCTCAAAATAAATTTTATGAAATATATGATAGTGGTAAATTTATAGAATATATTCAGAATGGAGAGTCCGAAAAAAGATTTGAGATATGAAAAAATATTTTCGTTGATTTTAGGGTGACCGAAGTTTACTTGCCTGAATACGCAGCACAACATTTTAACTGTCACCTCACGACAAATAAAGATATAAATGAAAAAATAAGTCCAAATGGTGAATCTATATCTAATGTTTTTGATAGAGTAAAATCTCATATATTGGAATCAAATAATGAATTTAGATGAAAAACTATAATTACAATATCTCACTGAGATCCAATTGTTACAATGAAAAAAGTTTTTAAGGATTTTGATTATAGTCAGAAAAAAGAAGATATGTATCCAAAAAATAATTCTATGGACTTTTATCAAAATTTTTGAATACAAATACGTTATCGAGATAACGATAGAAATACCGAAGTTGATTTACACAAACCATATATCGATAATTATCGATTCAAAAGAAATGGAAATGAATATCGCAGGATTACTGAGGTAATGGATTGTTGGTTTGAATCATGAGCTATGCCTTTTGGTCAGGTATGATTTGTGGGTAAAGAAAGAGATTGAAAAAAAATATGAAGTACGGGTAAAGCATTGATTTATCCTGCTGACTTTATAATAGAATGATTAGATCAGACTAGAGGTTGGTTTAGAACAATGCATGTACTTGGTAATGCCGTGACGGGTAATAATTCCTTTAATAATGTAATTATAAACTGACTTATCCTAGCAGAAGATGGAAGGAAAATGTCGAAGAGTTTGAAAAACTATCCCGAACCAAAACATATTTTCGAAAGATACGGAACTGATGCATATAGATTATATTTATTGTCTTCTCCATCCGTGAGAGCTGAACCTATGAGATTTTCTGAAAAATGAGTAGATCAGGTTTTCAAAGATTTTACAACTGCTATTATCAATGCATATAGATTTTTCGAAACATATGCAAATGTAGATAAATGGAATACAGAGAATACGAATATCTATTTCATTAGACATGCAGCGGCAGAATGAGAGTCAATGAATGATAAGTTGACAGAAAAATGAAAAAAAGAAATGATGACTGAGTCTTTTATAGAAAAAATTATTAGAGTAAATCCTGATGTGATTTATATTTCTGAGTATCTTAGAACGAAAGAAACTGCTGATAGAATTATTGAGATTATAAAAGAATATGTATGAGAAGACGTTGAAATAAAGACTGACAAATGATTGGTCGGTGATTCAGTTAATTCTTACAAAAAGATATTAGAAGTTGAAAAATGAAAAAATATTTTGATAGTAGGACACGAAGTTACACTAGATGCAATATGGTCAGAATATTATAATTCGGATAAAAAAGCAGAGATAGCAAACCTTGAAATTATAAATCTACCTACATACAAAGTAGTTAATGAATTGGATAAATGGATATTGTCTTCTTTGAATCAATTATGAATAGAAGTCGATTTGGCTATGGATAAATATGAATTGGATAATGCCAGTAAGGCAGTGTTAGGATTTATTGATAGATTAAATAATTGGTTTATTAGAAGATCTAGAAGAAGATTCCGAGCATCAGGAATGGATGAGGATAAAACATCAGCATACAATACTTTGTTCTCTGTATTGGTGAAATATCTACATATAGTAGCGCCATTTGCACCGTTTGTAAGTGAATATATTTATCTGAAATTACAAGATTTCGTAGTAGAATGAAATAAAAAATCTGAATCTATTCACTTAAATAATCTACCTATTTGCAATCAAAATTATATCGATGAAAAATTACTCGATGAAGTCAGTATGGTAAGAAGAATTATTTCTCTAGGATTATTTATTAGATCCAAAAATAATATAAAAGTAAAACAACCTTTGAGAAAAATGGAGATTAGAATATAAAAAGCATTTGCATTATCTATATATATTTGTATATGTAAATAAATTTACGTTTTTATAATTTAAACAAAAAATTAGATGCCTGCAAAAAAACCAGCAGCAAAGAAAGCAACTGTAAAAGCTACAGTGGCAAAAGTTGAAAAAAAAGTAAAAAACATTGAAACTAAAGTTGAAAAAAAAGTAAAAGATTTTGAAAATCAATTTGGAAAAGAAGCACAGGAAATTAAAAAAGAAAGCAAAGAACGAGGTAATAGAATTTCAGCACGACGACATATGTCTAGCACTGAAGA
>JAYSML010000032.1:0-1947 GCA_043724745.1 bacterium | reverse complement strand
CTACCAGTTTATTTATATCGCTCTTTGTAAAGATTCCCTCATCTACCACAGGTCTTCGATTGCCAGGAAATCATTTCTTTCTCACAATATGCGTATTTTCCTTCACATGCATAGACATGGTTTCTTCGTCAAAAAATTTATCTAAAACACTATGTCAGACTATATTTTCCATACACAAAGTAAATAAATAAAAAATCTAGTACAGGTATATATTGATTTTTTTTGATTTTTCAATATATAATACTAAAATTGGAGTGAATTATGGCTTTAAATCTGGTTTTTAAAATGACTTTCTATATAAACGGCATAAAAGAGGCGAAAAACAAAAACAAAGATCAAACCAATCTTGAGTTTTTAATATCCACTAGAAACGAAGAAGAAACCAGAGAATTTACATCTAAATACTGAATAATTGTTTTATCTTTAAAAGAAATTCTTTGAGATATAAAATGATTCGGTAATTTCTACTTCATTATAAACCATTGATTAAGCACAATATCTATAACACCAAAGAAAGAAAATAGAGCATTACAAGAAATATGCAAAGATTATATTTGAGTATGATTCGATATCACAACGATAAAGGATTATCTAAATCAGTTAACAGAGATTAACATAAAAGAAATAATATACGAAGCAAGAAAAGATCTAGAAGAACAACAAAGTATACAGAAAACATACATAGATAAACAACAAGAAAAAGAAAAACAGTTTTTCGAAGATAAAGCGTTAGATAAGCTAAAAGAAGTTATAAAACGAGTATTACCCAGGTGTGATGAAATATTATGAGTATTATCAAAAGAGGGCTCATTAAACCCAAAAACCATAAGAGAAATCAAAGACTCACAAGAAAATATCAAAAAATTATCGATGTGAACTAATTCAGAAAAAATAAAAGATAGTCTACAAAAACTATTCTATACCATAGAGCAGTTGGAGACAGACTATTACAAAACATTCAAAAAAGATTGAAATAATATTTTAGCAGATTCTATAGTTACACACTCAGATATTTTGAAGGAAGATTATAAATTACAATACGCAAGAAATAAAAACAAAGCCTGATTAGCCATAAATGCCAACAATCAGTATTATCTAATATTTTGAAAAATCTGAATTTTTTTAAACTTTCTTAAGGCTGACTTACTAAATAAAGTAATAGAAACAAACGGTGTTATAAAAAAAGCATATGACCTTATAGAACTATCAATATTATTTATAGTTTGTGAAATAACATTTTATATAGTATTATTGTATTTTATAGATGATTCAAAAATTCCAAGTTTGTTGATCTGACTAATAAACATAGGTATTATGTGACTATCCTTTTCTCTCCTAAAAATATTATCAAAAAACAGCAAGTACTTATTTTACTCTGTTATACCACTGTGTATTTTGTTGTTCTTTATTATAAAAATATTTATCACATCAAACTTTGCATTATAAATGTCTATACTCATATTCCTAACATCTATGCTATCTTTAGTTTTATACCTCTATGGTATATGATTGCGATATTTATGAATTCTACCAATACTTTTTTTTGTTTGAACATTTTTTTATTATTCTACAAATCAGGTATTAGAGATTAAAGATAGTAGTTTTTTCCAAAAAAATAGCTTATTAATTGTATGGATAGTGGTTTTGTGATGACTAATCTGAACTCTCATAACGTTGTGAGTAGACATAGGCAGTACACGACGAATTATTATCATAGTAAATTTTTTATCACGAATATGATCCTATTTTTTCGACTATGAAGACGGTAAAAATATATTCCAATGATGATTATATTTTACCTTAATAAGCTTTCTATGATATACGGCCATAAAATCAGATTCAATAGCAAATTTTATAAAAATATGTTCTAGTGTAGGTTTTCTTACAACCATAATGCTAGGCACAATATCGATTATAATATGAACAAAAAATAAGACTGAAGATTTT
>JAYSML010000031.1:0-14964 GCA_043724745.1 bacterium | reverse complement strand
CAATTCAGAACTGGGATTTTAGATGGCGAAAAAATAGGGGACTTAATTATAAATAGTAGATTTTCTAAGAGTGATTAAGGATGAATTTAGTCTAAATATAATTGCATAAAATTTGCAAAATAAATATTTTGAGATATAATTTAAATATAAATTTTATAACTTAAAAAATTATTGACCATGTCTATGGAACAGTATGTTCAAGAAGAAACCGAATTGCCAAAAGATGTACAAAAAACAAAAACTATAGAGAAAACCAACATGGGACCAAAGGAAAAAAATATTCCTTTAAATACTGGGCTGGAACTAAAAAATAAAAAATTATTTGAAGGCATTAATAATGCAATATCATCCAAAAATTGTACGGAATTAAATAAAATTCGATGAAATTTACTTGCATGACTTAGTATAGAAGACTTAGGTACTAAATGAAAGTTGCTGTTTGAAATAGAAAATAACAAACTAGTCTTAAATGATATTGATGATGTTGATTTTTGAGGTTGAACTATAGAAAGATTAAAAACAACTAAAGCAACTATATTGCCAAAGAATTGAAAAATATATTTTGAAGGTTTAGGATTTGGTACAAATATTTCTATAGATAGTCAATGAAAAATGATGGCTGGTTGTAAAGATTGAGACCCAGTAGATGATCGTCTTATATGGTGGATTCATGCGATTCCATATGTTTGACAGGCACGGAATGATGTAATATTCCCTCAGGTTTACAGAAGATAAGGAAAAAACATTAGGAGTTCTGATTATTGTCAGAACTTTTTCAATAATCAAAAAAGACTAGTTAATACCATGGGTTCGAATCCCCGCAAAATCAATAAAAAAATCGCAGTTCAAGACCACGATTTAGTATGGCGGAAAAAAAAGTGTGCTTAATTATTATAATATATTAGACTTTCTAAGGTTGGTTAAGGTAAGATTTTCTGATCAAAATCAAACTTGTATTGATATATAAGATAAAATAGATAACCAATAAAAAACAAAAACAATATAATTAAACATACTTGATATTATTTAACATATAGATACAGATCACATCATCTTTATTGTTTAATTTAAAATATGAAAAACTTTTTATTATTGATTTCTGTTTTTTTTGTGTCCCTTGGATTTACTTTTGCTATTTCACAGCCAGTAAATGAAACAAATGGAGTTAACTACGGTTATATAAAAAGTATATACAAGAAATGATCTAATTATATTTTATCTGTAGATTATATTCAGTACTACCAATCATATGAAGCAGCATTAGCTAGGGCAGAAGATGGGGTTATTTTTGGAGATCATCCAGTTGATTACAATCAGAATTATCCTACAAGTTATTTTACAACAAACAGTAATGGTGAAAAATTGGCGACAAAAGTAATTAGAAAAAAAATTACAGCATATCTTACAAAAAATGGCAAAAAATGACGAGAACAACTCATAGCAAAATTAAGTAACTATGAGTGACCAATCCCATCAACGATATTTAATAGTCTAACAGAAGTTGAACGTATGATAGTATGACCATCTTTTGATCCTGCAATATGATGGGGGTGAGATTATGTTAGGAATACGAGTACTAAAATAAGGAATGTACAATTTTCTTCATCAACAAAGATTACAGTTGAGGGAGTATCTATGTCTATTGAGGAGCTTTTTAATTGGGCAAAATCACCAACACAAAACCTAGTAAAGGTATTTATTAAGAAAGGTAAAATTGAGTGATTTAGAGTAGAATATCATCCATAAATATTATATTATTTAGAACTTCAATATAAAGAGTCCGATCATAAGATTAGATTCTTTTTTTTAAAAGAGTTGTAATTCTCCTATCTCCCTATACGAGAAAATACAGTTAAAAGCTGTGATTTAAGATGGCGGAAGAAAGGGTACTTAATTACAATAAAATTATAGATTTTCTAAGGGTAGTTAGGAGTAGCTTTTTAATAGAGAATTTAAGTGAATTATTGTTGATTAGTTGATTCCGAATTATGATTCTTTTTTCTCAATAGATATAATAATCTTCCTCTATTATACCTTTGTAAAATTGCCAAATAGAACCCAATAAGAAAACAAATTACATTAATATAGTCTATATTTCAATTTATTGCCATAATTATAGCTATTCAACTAAGAGATGCCAGTGCAGCTATACCATGTATTACTTCGGCCTTTTTTCCAAATTTGATTTCTCATTTTAGTCATTTCACATCGTATGTCGGAATAGAATATAACTTCAGGTCTCTTCAATTCTTAGATTTTTTTTTATTGTATACTAACTCAACCGTAATTCATATTAATTTCCTAAATTCTTTAACTCATATATATTTATATATTGTACCATCATTTTCTCGTCTTTTGAGATCAAACAACATTCCAGCTAGAAAGTTTTCATTCAGATTTTCTTTTATTTGATTCTGAGTACTAGAAATAATTATATCTTTTCCGGATATGTTTAGGCATCCATTTATTTCAATACTTTGGGTTATTATATTATTCATATAATAGAAAACTATAAAGCTCTGTAATTATACTCTATATTACGATTATTGTCAAACTTTCAATAAGTAAAAAAAGAAAGTTAACGTCTGGTGTTGTAATTCTCCTATCTCCCTATACGAAAAAACACAGTCTAGAACTGTGAAATATAATGGCGGAAGAAAGGGTACTTAATTACAACACAATAGTAGATTTTCTAAGGTTAGTTAAGGCAAGTTTTAACTTAAAGACAATAGTATAAAATTTGCAAAAAAAAGATTTAGAGATATAATTAAGTATAAATTTTATTTTTATCAAAAAAACAAATGGATCAGGTTCTACCAGAAAACACAATTGAATCAAAAAATTATTGAAAAGTCACAATAAAAAAAATCCTATTAATAGTACTTATTTTGATAATTCTATGATGAGTTTTCTATATTTACAAAAATCATGAAAAAAGTAAACGACATAGCAAATACACTTTAGTAGAAACAAATACTTGATTAGGAGTACAAGCAAGTCAGGATAATAGTGGGACAGTAGAAATTACTGGAATAGTTGAGACAGCAAGCACAATAGACATTGGCCCAATAACATGACTCTATGAAGATAATTTAACTTCATTGATAAAAGATGGTAGGAACAATTTTAAATATGACGACTACTGTTCTAGAATGATTTGAAATATAAAAGAGCTTAAAAATGATATAGAAAGTAGAACATGATCAATGATAGATACTCTTTCTATTAAAAATCTTTGCTGAAAAAAGAGCAATTACGTATCAAAGTTAGATGGGTATGATCTATATTTAAAAACCTATCAACATCTAAATAAATCAATAAAAGAAACTGATAAATATATTATATATTCATTAATAGATGATAATTGGGATTTGAGTTATATTGAATATCCAGTAATTCTTTATGATAAAACAAATAAAACAAATACTTTATTAACTATATCATCCAGGATTCCTGAATTTGAATATCTAGATAATGATTGAAATCTTATAATGTTAATATATAGCGAAGCATGAATATATGGCTATGTTTTAAATATAAATAGTAAATTAATATTAGGAAGTTACGACAATGTTGATAGAGATTGTTGAGATAAATCACTAGTAACTAACAAGAAAAATATTGTTTTACATAGTTTTTCTGAAGATAAATGTTGATATGATTTTGACTCAAGAGATATGAAGAAAGAACAAGAATTTAAATGAAAACTCACAATAACAAATGGTATTCCTATTAATGATTATTACACATGAACAATTTTATGAAAATTTCAGTCCAATGATTGGTTGCATGCAACCAATGACGATATAATAGATTCTGTAAAATGAAATACTTTCATATTTCATATAAATGATGTTAGATATGAAATAATTGATAATAAGCTAGTAAATAAATAGACAAAAAACACACTAATGTCTGGTGTTGTAAGTCTCCTATCTCCCTATACAAAAAAACACCAGTTCAGAACTGGGATTTAAGATGGCGGAAGAAAGTGTACTTAATTACAACACAATAATAGATTTTCTAAGGTTAGTTAAGAGTAAATTTAATGTAGATATATTGGATTCTAAATAGAATTGACAACATATCAAAAATATGTATAAGTTTAATATAAACAAAAACCAAAACATATTATGAAAGCAGAAAAGTATATCAGATGCGACTTCTATGAAAACTACTTGATTAACAAAAAAATGTCTATCATCGTAGCATTGTTGTCTACGATCGTTGGAGTGATCTTTTTATTGGGATGTTTTTTCCCATGGGTGTCTATAAATAGGTTTTATCTAATTGGATTAATTAGTTGGGTATTACCTATATTATCTCTTGTTTTTTACTTGACGCCAATCAATGTTAAGAAAAAAAAAGCTAAATTAATCAGTGAAATTGCAAGTTTAAACCTAAAACTTCTTCCGTTAGTTGAATTAACACAGTCGGGAAACTACCGAAGATTAAGAACACTAAAAAAACTAAAAGAAAAGAAAAAAAGTCTTGAGTTTGAACTCGAGCTAATTAGTTAACTTATTCATTATTTATTATGAAGGCCATTCCAATTATTTATTGGGATGGTTTTTCAATAAACTAAAAAACATCAGTTAATACCATGGGTTCGAATCCCCGCAAAATCAACAAAAAAACACCAGTTCAGAACTGGGATTTAAGATGGCGGAAGATGGGGGATTCGAACCCCCGGTACCTTGCGGTACACATCGTTTCCAACGATGCGCGATCGACCACTCTGCCAACCTTCCAAATAAATGTAATGAATCTTCGCAGGGGAGTGTTTAATGATTTCGGTTTTCTTTTCAACAAAAAAACCCGCGATAATTGCGGGCTTATTTTATTTTTGTAAATTACTATATAATTATGTTAATTATTTTTCCTTTCACATATATTACCTTTTTAGTTTCTCAAGTAAGGTAACCTACTAATTTCGGATCAGCTTTTACTTTTACCATAGCCTCATCTTCACTGGCTTCTCTAGATATTTCTACAGTTCATCTCATCTTTCAATTTATTTGTACAGCTAGATTTACTTGATCTGATACCAATTTACCTTCATCGTATTTTGGCCAAACTCACTTAGTAAATATACCGAATTCATTTCCAAGTTTTTCTCGCATTTCTTCGGCCATATGTGGAGCCATAGGCGCAACCAATATAACTAATTTTTCGAAAGTTTCTCTGTTGATTCTTTCTTTATCCGTCAAATGATTTACTAATATCATAAGCTGAGAGACGGCAGTATTAAACCTAAATCCATCGATATCTTCAGTCAGTTTTTTTATACTTTGATTTAAGAGTATCTCTGTATCATTTGTATCTTTATATCCATTTTCTATTTTATCAAATAATTTTACAATTTTATCCAAAAACTTTTTCACTCCAGAAATTCCATTTGTACTCCAAGCTATGGATTGATCGAATGGTCACATAAACATCTCGTAAGTTCTAAGAGTGTCTGCTCAGTGCTCGTTGATTATATCATCTGGATTTACTACATTTCATCGTCTCTTTGACATTTTTCTACCATCTTCTCACATTATAAGTCATACGGAATGATACTCTAAAAACGGCTCATCCTGACTAACTAATCATATATCGAATAAAAATTTTTGCCAAAATCTAGCGTAAATCATATGTCTTGTTACATGTTCTGCTCATCATACATACACATCTACATTTTTTCGATATGCATCCCTTTCCTTGCTTACTAGTTCTTTATCATTTTTATTATCCATATACCTCATTCGATATCGCGAACTTCCAGCTCGTCCAGGCATTGTGTTTGATTCTCTCTTAGCTTTTCCTCCACAGATAGGGCAGTCAACATTTATCCATTCTTTTACATCTGCAAGTGGTCATTCTTCAGTTCCTGTCGGTTCATAATTTTCTACATCAGGCAAAAGAAGAGGTAAGTCGGATTCTTTCATAGGTATTATCTCAGGAGAGATTACTTGTATTTCCCATCATATAATTCAGTTTGCTTCTATTTTTTCTAAGTATCCTTCTTTAAAATCCCGCTTGGCAGCCAAGGATTCGAAATCTTTAGTTCCTCTAAATATCTCCTTATTCCAATACATTTTTTCTAGAGTTTCTTTTCTTGTGTTTTCCCACATATCTTTCAAATTTTTCCATTGATATTTATTTATTATCTTCAATCTCAAACTGTCGTTTGTTTCTTTGTTTACTGCAGTTATTATATCTCCTTCTTTGTAATTGCCGAAAAATCTATCAGGTTCTTCAGGATTCAATGCTCTTGTTTCGACAGTCTTTGTTCAATTCTTAATTCCATTCCATGTGTCTTGATTATAGAAATGTATAGTTCCTTTCGTATTGCAGTGATTACAGAATACTACAGGGAAAGGTTCTCCTCGATATCTTTGTCTAGAAAAAACTCGATCCTGAATTTTATAGTTTAATTTTTTCACTCAAAATCATTCTTTAGTCAACCATTCGTTCATTTTCTTTATAGCATCAGCTGATGTTTCTCATGTGAATTCTCAAGAATTTACCAGAACTCATTTATCAGGATAACAGATCTTACATTTATTTATAGCATCATAATCTGGATGATCTTGGTCTACTGGTGAGATACTTTGTATTACTCATATTCCATATCTATGTGCAAATTCGAAATCTCTTTCGTCATGGGCAGGCACAGCCATTACTACACCAGTTCAATAATTTGCCAATACATAATCTCCTATATATATAGGTACTTCTTTTTCATTAAATGGATTGATGGCATACGATCATGTAAATTGACCAGTCTTCTCTTTCTGTAATTCTGTCCTTTCTAGTTGACTCTTGTATTTAGCAACTTCTTTATATCTTTCTACTGCTTCCTTATTTTCAGGCGTTGTTATTTTTTCTACCAACGGATGCTCTGGTGCCATGACCACAAATGATACTCCAAAAACCGTATCTATTCTAGTAGTATATACCTCAAACGAATCTTTAGATCATCTTATATTCATTTTAAATTGAGTTCATTCAGATTTTCCAATCCAATTTCTTTCAAGCTCTTTCATGGATTCATCTCGGTCGAGTTTATCTAGTCAGTCAATTAATCTCTGTGCATATTTTGTAATCCTAAGTACTCGTTGTTTCATTGGTTTTTGTTCTACCTCACTTCCACATCTTTCACATTTTCCATCATCTAAATCCTCATTTGCTAGTCAGGTTTTACACTGGGGACATCGATTGATAGGTTTGAAATCTATATAGGCCAACCTCTGATTATTTACTTTTTTTTCTATCTCTTCATCACCTAGTCCTGATGATTTTAGACTTTCGATCAATTTACTTATAGGCATAGCTTTACCCAAATTTTCATCATAGTAATGTTCATATAATTTCAAGAAAATCCATTGAGTCCATTTGAAATATTTTGGATCAGCGGTACTTAGAGATCTGTCTCGATCGTATGTACATCAGAAGGACTGAAGCTGATCTATAAATGTTTTAATATTTTTTTCGGATACTATTTGTGGTTTCATTTTATGTTCTATGGCGTATTGTTCAGTTCATAGTCAGAAAGTATCAAATCACATAGGATGCAATACTGAAAATCATTCAAGCATTTTCTTTCTAGCCAAACAATCTGACGCCATAAATCATTTAGGATGTCATACGTGTAAAGCAGAGCCGCTTGGGTAGGGGAACATATCTAGGACATAAAATTTAGATTTATTGGGATTTTCTTCTACTTTATATACTCCAGATTCTGTCCATTTCTTTTGTCGCTTTTTGTCCAATTCTTTTGATATCATTTTTTACTATATATATGTATTAAAATTCAACAAAGTGAACCATAAAATAGTTTTTTACACGAAAAAAACAAGTAAAACTGTCCTTAAATTCGGTTTGGTCCAATTAAGTTTCTTTAGAATAAAACAAAAAGAAAATAATCTGAATTTTACCTTGAATTTATTTTGCTTATTATTATAAGTCACACTACGTGAGTTTTTTTTGTTTTTTGAAATTAAACACGCCAGGGTAGCTCAGTGGTAGAGCAGAGGCCTGAAAAGCCTTGTGTCGGGAGTTCAATTCTCCCCCCTGGCACCATCCTTAATTTAAATTATGTTTAATTACATAATATAATAAGGGCATGTAGCTCAGCTGGTTAGAGCGCGTCTCTGATAAGGACGAGGTCGATGGTTCGAGTCCATCTATGCCCACCAGTTATTAATCGGGGATTAGCTCAGATGGCTAGAGTACTTGGTTTGGGACCAAGGGGTCGCGAGTTCGAGTCCCGCATCCCCGAATTCAAAAGAAAACATACTACAAATACAATGATTTTTTAGGAAATTAATTATGTGTGGTAATGTGTTTCGGTCAAAAAATAATAGTTGTCTATGACGGCTACTATTCATACCGAGACAATCATTTTTTTTGAAAAATCTATTGCAAATTGAAAGCTAATTCATACACTATACTTTCAAGCAATACATTACGTTATATATTTTTTAAATCTTTATTATAAAGTATTATGGCTACTAAACCACATGTAAACGTTGGTACTATAGGACATGTAGACCACTGAAAAACAACTTTGACAGCTGCAATTACAGCAGTTTCTGCTACAAAGGGATTCGCAAAATTTATGGATTATGCGGCTATTGATAATGCCCCAGAAGAAAAAGCAAGAGGTATTACTATCAACACTAGACACGTAGAATACGAAACTGAAAATAGACATTATGCACATATTGATTGTCCAGGACATGCTGATTACGTAAAAAACATGATCGTTTGAGCTGCTCAAATGGATGGCGCTATACTTGTAGTTGCTGCTACAGATTGACCAATGCCTCAAACAAGAGAACACGTTCTTTTGGCTCACCAAGTTAATGTTCCACAAATCGTAGTATTTTTGAATAAATGCGATATGGTTTCTGATCCAGATGAATTAGAACTAGTTGAGGAAGAAATTAGAGATGTTTTGAAAAAGAATCACTATGATGGAGACAATACTCCTATTATTAGATGATCTGCTCTAAAGGCTGTAGAAAATCCTACTGATGCTGAATGAGCTGCAAAATGTGTTCGAGAATTATTAGCTGCATTGGATTCTTATATTCCTATGCCAGAAAGAGATATAGATAAACCTTTCTTGATGCCAGTAGAAGATGTTTTCTCTATCAAAGGTAGATGAACTGTTGCTACAGGAAGAATAGAAAGAGGTATAGTAAAAATGAATGAAGAAGTTGAAATATTAGGTCTTGGAATTGAACCAAGAAAAACAGTTGTTACTTGAGTTGAAATGTTTCACAAATCATTTGATCAAGCTGATGCTGGTATGAACGTTGGACTTTTGCTTAGAGGTGTAGATAAAGAACAAATCGAAAGAGGACAGGTTCTATGTAAGCCAGGGACAGTAAAATCTCATAAGAAATTTGAAGCTGAAGTATACGTATTGAAACAGACTGAATGAGGAAGACATACTCCATTTATGACATGATACAGACCTCAGTTCTTCTTAAGAACTACTGATGTTACTGGATCTATTGCTTTGAAGGCAGGTGTTGAAATGATTATGCCTGGAGATAATGCAAAAATAGATGTAGAACTTATCTACCCAGTTGCTATGGAAGAAGGACTTAGATTTGCAATTAGAGAATGAGGAAGAACAGTTGGTGCATGAGTTATTACTAAGGTTTGAGAATAATTTAAATATAATATCCTGATTTTTTGGGATTTAGCGTTTGGGGCTCAGCAATTGAGTCTCAAAACCTAAATGCTAAGAGAGTATTTATATAATGTTTAATCTAAAAACTATGGAAGAAAAGAAAAAAAATGTTAGTCAGTCAAAGACGGCTCAATCAAAATTGAGAATAAAACTTAAAAGTTATGACATCAAAATGCTGGAATCTTCAGTAGGTAAGGTCGTTAGTTTGCTTGTTAAATCATGAGCAACTATTAAAGGACCAATTCCTTTGCCAAAGACCAGAAAACTTTATACAGTTCTAAAATCAAACTTCAAATTCAAAGATTCTAGAGAACAATTTGAAAGATTGACTTACAGTAGAATGATAGACGTTGTAGAAACTTGAGTGAAAACTATGGAGTATCTTCAAAATCTAGCAATTCCTGTTTGAGTTATGGTTGATGTTAAAGTATTTTAGTTGAAGTTGTTTTAATTAGTCAGGTTCTATATTATGAATAAATGAGGTCTTATAGTAGTTAAAAAGGAAATGACAAAGGTTTGGATCAATGATGAATTTGTTCCTGTTAGTATTTTGGAA
The DNA here is from genome assembly GCA_043724745.1 of bacterium. Lineage (GTDB taxonomy): Bacteria > Patescibacteriota > Gracilibacteria > Absconditabacterales > Absconditicoccaceae > JAYSML01. Next base: position 4,714 of record JAYSML010000031.1, on the reverse strand, counting down.
GTTCTTCCACAAGAGATCATTAGATACAAAAATCAAGAAAAAGACTGATATAACGCTGTTGTTGTCGGAACAGGTAAAAAAGAATTAAACAAAGAAAAATGACAAAAAATAAAATATAGAAAAGTTATCGAATTCAAGGTTGATGAAGATTTTATTTCCTCTAATGAGGCAGGTAAAATTCTTGATATAGATCTATTATCTTGAGTGGAAAAAGTAAATCTTACTGGTGAATCAAAAGGAAAATGATTCCAGGGTATGGTTAAAAGGTTCCATATCAAATGATGATGAGCTACACATGGCCACAAGTTCTCTAGAACATGAGGTTCTAAATGAAACAGAAAGCCTAGAAGAACATTGAAATGACATCCACATGCAGGACATATGTGATCAGAGAGAATTACTCTAAAAAACTTAACATTAGTTGAGGCTGTAAAAAACGAAAAGGGACAATTAATTATATTAAGATGATCTGTTCCTGGTTCACGCAATAGCATGTTAACATTAACAATAGCATAAATCTTTTACGATGGTTATTCCTAAATAAGATGGCATATTCAGTAGATATATACGATATAAGTGGTAAATTAGTTTGAGAAGAAAAACTAAATGAAACTCTGTTTTCAGATGATTTAGTAAATGAATCTCTAATACATGAATTTTTCATTCTTCAAGCAAGTAACTGACGTCAAAATTTGGCAAAAGTAAAATGAAGATGAGAAGTAAGAGTTTCATGAAGAAAGCTATACAAACAGAAAGGAACTTGAAACGCTAGATCTTGAGGTAAAGATTCTCCTACAAGAAGAGGAGGATGAGTTGCTTTTGGTCCTAGAGGAGAAAGAAACTTTGTAAAGTGAATGAATACAAAACAAAGAAAATTAGCTATACAGTGATTATTAACTCTAAAAGCTAAATCTAAGGATATTGTATGATTGAAATCATTTGACTTAAAAGAGCCAAAAACAAAGAAGGCAAGCGAAATTATAAACAATCTATGACTAAATAACCTTAAAGTTCTATTCGTTATAGATAAAAAAGATGAAAATATATGTAAATCATTTAAAAATCTAGAAAAGGTGAAATATTTATTGGTAGACTATCTTAATCCACACGATATTATGAATTATGATAAAATGCTTATAAACGAATCAGCTTTAAACAAGATAAATACTATAAAAGGGTAAACATTTATTCATAGTAAAATGTAAAATAATGACATTTAAAGAGAAATTACAAGCAAGAGCTATAAAAAATGCTTCAGCAAAGGTTATAAAAAAGCTTTCTCCGTATGAGATTATCATTTCTCCTATGGTTACAGAAAAAACACATAAACAACAAGCAGATTATAATAAATATTCATTCAGAGTGCACAAAGATGCAAACAAAAATGATGTGAAAGAAGCATTAATATACATGTACAGAGTTACTCCTGAAAAAATAAACATAATAAACGTTGTTTTTAAAGGAAGATCTCAAAAAAAATTAGTTAGAAGGGCATACAAAAAAGCAGTTGTTACATTATCAAAAAAAGAGAAAATAGAAATATGAGCATAGTTTAATATTTATGTTTTGAAAAGAAATAAATGGCAAATTTAAAAACCTACAAACCTTATACCCCATCTAGACGTTTCATGGTATGATACGACTTTAGTGACTTAACTAAAAAAAGACCAGAAAAGTCTTTGGTTACTACCGTAAAGAGAACATGAGGTAGAAATAACAAATGAAGAATCACTACAAGATTTATGTGAGGATGACATAAAAAATTGTACAGAATTATAGACTTCAAATGATATGATAAAATAGACATACCTTCAAAAGTTGCAAGTATAGAATACGATCCGTACAGGACATCTAGAATAGCATTATTAAACTATGCTGACTGAGAAAAGAGATATGTTTTGGCTTGGAAATGAATCAAGGTTTGAGATAAGGTATCTGTTTGAGTAAACGCTCCTATAGTTGTCTGAAGCAGAAAACAACTAAAAGATATACCTGAATGATTGAATGTATTTAATGTGGAAGTAGTTCCATTTACAAAAGGTAAATTAATGAAATCCGCATGATCTTTCGCTTCAATTGCATGAAAAGATGATGTTCAAAAATTAGTTTTTCTAAAACTTCCATCTGGAGAGGTTAGAAAGTTTAACGAGGATTGTCGAGTAACAATATGAGAAGTTTGAAATGAAGACCATCAACACGTGGTTATAGGAAAGGCTTGAAGACAGAGGCGACTTGGAAGAAAACCTAGAGTATTATGAAAAAACATGAACCCAGTTGATCATCCACATGGAGGATGAGAATGACATACAGAAATTGGTCTTAAAAAATGACCAAAGGCATTCAACTGAAGAATAGTTGCCCCTGGTATAAACACAAGAAAGAAAAAGAAACGATCTACAAAATTTATTGTTTCAAGTAGAACAAAAAATTAAAAACTTATTTTAACTTGTTTGATGCAGAGATATGACAAGATCTATGAAAAAATGATTCTATGTTAATGAATGATTGGCACAGAAAGTACAAGCTATGAATGATAGCTGAGAAAAGAAAGTTCTAAAAGTTCGAGATAGAGCATGTCAAATTATTCCTGAAATGGTATGATTCACATTTGCAGTACATAACTGAAAACAGTTTATAAGTGTTTATGTTACTGAAGATATGATATGACACAGATTATGAGAATTTGTTCCAACTAGAGTTTTCAGAGGACATCCATTCTAAGCACATAGAATATTTTAAATCTAAATCACATTAATAATGAACAATAGTCTGACGTCTACTTTAAAATATGCACTATCATCAGATAAAAAAATATTGTTGATTGCGCAATTGGTAAAAAACAAGAAAGTAGAAGAAGCTTTAGAAATATTAAAGTTTTTGCCAAAAAAATGAGCTGATATTTTGTATAAAGTAATTCACTCTGCGTATTCAAATGCTGTAACTAACGCACATATGCAAGCAGATAAATTATATATATCTCATATCATAGTTTGAAAGGCACCTAAGATAAATAGAATTAGATTCACATCTAGATCAAGAATTAGTCATTATACAAAATCTAGAGCTTACGTAAAAGTTATTTTAGATAGTAAATAGTTCCTTATGTGACAAAAAGTAAATCCAGTCGGAATGAGAGTTGGTATTATGAAATCACGACCTTGTGAATGGTTCGCAAAGAACAAACAACAAGATAGAGTCTTTTTCGTTGAAGATATAAAAATCAGAAATGAAGTTGACAGTGCTTTTCCTAAATCTTGAATTGCAAAAATAGTTATTAGAAAAACAAACAAGGAAATAGAAGTAATAGTATTTACTTCAAAGGTTGGTGTTTTGATGTGAAAGCAAGGGACTAAACTAAAAGAATTTGAAGATAAGCTAAAAAGTAAATTCAAAAAAGACATAAAAATAACAGTTAAAGAAATAAAAAATCCTGAACTTTCAGCAAAAATTATGGCAGAATTTATATCTAGCCAACTTGAAGCTAGAATGCCATTTAGAAAAGTTGCAAAAAACACAATACAGAAAGTTATGGAAAAATGAGCAGTGTGAATAAAGGTTCAAATATGATGAAGACTTTGAGGTGCTGATATAGCAAGATCAGAAAAATTTATAGACTGAAAGGTGTCATTACAGACATTTAGATCAGACATAGATTACCATTATATGCAAGCTATGACTAAATATTGAGTTTTATGAGTAAAGGTTTGGATACAAAAATGAACTCTATACTCTCAAAAAGGACAGAAAAAAATAAGTATTCAATAAATTCTTTATATGAAATAATGAAAAAAGGATGTTGTTATCTCCTAAAAGATGGAAGTTTAGAAAGCCAATAATAAGATCTCTAAAAGGTAAAAGTTGTAGATGAACAACCGTAGCGTTTTGAGACTATTGACTAAAGGCTGTTACAAGCGACTATATATCAAATAAGCAATTAGAGGCAGCTAGAAAGGTTATAGTTAGATCCATAAGAAAAGTTTGAAAATTATGGATAAGAGTATTCCCTGACACTCCCTTCACAAAAAAGTGATTAGAAATGCCGATGGGAACTGGAAAAGGAGACGTTGATATATATACAGCTCCTGTTAGAAAAGGAAAAATACTTTTTGAGGTTAGCTGATTGTCTGCAGAAGACGCTCAAACTACACTTATAAAAGCATCAAAGAAGCTTGGTATAAAAACTAGAGTGGTTTCAAAATGAGAGATAAAATAATAATTACAACACTTTAAACTTTAAATCTACTGATAATGAAAGGTAAAGGTTTATTTAACAAAGATATCCAGTGACTAGGACCAAAAGAACTTGTTAAAAAGAGATTAGAATTCAAAAAGGAGCTTTATGAAAGCAAGATGAAAAATTCTATTCGTTGATTGAAACAAACTCACAAAATTCCTGAACTGAAGAAAAAAATTGCAAGAATCAATTTTGTTTTAATATCTAAAGCTAAATCAAAAGATGGCGATAATATGAAATAAAAGTATAAAGGAACTAACAGGTGAGGTTATTGGCGATAAAAATAACACAACTCGTACTGTTTTGGTAAAGCTAGTAAAAATGCATCCACTATACAAAAAGAGGTTTATTGTTAGAAAGAGATATTATGCTCATGATGCCGAGAACTCTTCTAAACTTTGAGATGTAGTAAAAATAAGAGAAGTAAAACCTATAAGCAAAATGAAGAAATGGAATATAGTTGAAATAACTTCAAAAAGC
>JAYSML010000030.1:0-1668 GCA_043724745.1 bacterium | reverse complement strand
GTATTATTTCTTTTATGAAAATTTTTGATTCTATTTGTTCAACTATAATGTCAGGCGGTTCACGTCGTGGTGCACAAATGGCTTGTTTAGATATTTCGTCCCCAGAAATAGAAGATTTTATAACAGAAAAAAGAAAAGATGGAGCTTTAAGATATTTTAACTGCTCGGTACTAGTAACCGATGATTTTATGAATTGTGTTGAAAATGATGAAAACTGGAGTTTATGGTTTTGGGAAAAAGTAGAGATTGAAAATATCCCAATAGACAAAATTTGCAAAATTAAAAAAGATGATATTCCATATAATCATAAAAATTATGATTATTTTTCATTTGAAAAAGATCATAACGAAGTTATTTATGATAACTGTTCTACTAAAGATATTTTTAGAAAAAAAATATATAAAGTTGTTCGTGCCAAGGCTTTATTTGAATTAATAATCGAATCAACTTATAATTTTTGGGAGCCTGGTTTCATTTTAATAGATAGAATTAATAAAGAAAACAATTTATATTTTTGTGAAACAATTCGCTGTTCAAACCCTTGCGGTGAGCAGCCATTACATCCATCAACATCCTGTCTTTTAGGCTCAATGATCTTGTCTGCTTATGTAGATAATTGTTTTGAAAAAAATGTATCATTTAATTTTGATTCATTTTCTAGTGATGTAAAAATAGCATCAAGACTACTGGATAATGTAGTTGAGATAAATAATTTACCATTGAAAGAAATGCGTGATCAAATATTAAATAAGAGAAGGCACGGACTAGGTTTTACAGGGCTTGGATCAACATTGAATATGATGAAAATGTCTTATGGATCAAAAGAAAGTTTGGATTTTTTAGATAAAATTAGTTATATTTTAGCAAAAGAAAGTTTGTTTGAAAATATTAATTTAGCAAAAGAAAAGGGATGCGCTCCAGTTTTTAAATCTGAAAAATCTAGACAGTCTGTCTTGAAATCGCCATATTTAACACGACTAATAAATACATTTGATAATAAAGAAGAAATAGAGTCAGATATAATAAAATATGGATTAAGATATTCTCATGCTACATCAATAGCTCCAACAGGAACATTATCTTTAACTTGGGGGAATAATTGTTCTAATGGAATAGAGCCAGTATTCGCCAACTCTCATTTAAGAAATATTAGAGATCCTAATAAAAAAACAAAAGTACAAGAAGAGGTTTTTGACTATTCTTATTTTCTATGGAAAGAAAAATATGGCGAAAAAAATCTTCCCGATTATTGGAGAACCACTAATAACTTAGACGTAATAGATCATTTGAGAGTGCAATCTACTGCTCAAAAATGGTGCGATAGTGCTATTTCTAAAACAATAAATATTCCAGCAGATTATGATTTTAATAAATTTAAAAATGTTTATTTAGATGGATGGAAATTAGGACTAAAAGGTATTACTACATATAGGCCAAATGCAAGTATTTCTAGTGGTGTTTTGGCACAAAAATCAGATTTAGAAAATACAGAATATATATTTGAACTCGAAGATGGAACCAGTGTAGCTTTTAGCGGATCGGAATTTGTAGAATATGATGGGGAAACACATAATGTCGCTAATTTGTTTGACGCACTAAAAGAAGGTATATATGGAAAAATGTAAAAAAATAGATAAAAAAATTGTTAGTTGGAAAATTTCCAGCAAA
>JAYSML010000029.1:0-2930 GCA_043724745.1 bacterium | reverse complement strand
GCCCATCTTCATACATGATCTACAAACCGTTTCCATTCATCATTTACATTACTCACATATTTTCTACATTCTTCAGTAAATTTTTCTACTCATAATTTTTCTTCGATATCCCTTTTACCATCCAATCATAAATGTTTCTCTACTGCTTTTTCTACTGGTAATCCATGACAATCCCATCATCGATCTCTAATGACCTTATATCATTTCATAGCCTTATATCTTCATATAAGATCCTTCATCACAGAAACTAATCCATGACCAAAATGTGGAGTTCCAGATGCAAAAGGAGGGCCATCATATGTAATAGATTGTAATTTATCAGACCTTTGGTTTATAGATTTTTGGAAAATTTGATGTTCTTTTCGATAACTTATAAGATTTTCTATCATTTCTTTCTGTTGCATTCTAATCGATTATTTAATTTTTAAAATAATACAAAAAAACTGCCAAGATAATACAAAAATAGATATTACTTTCAACTAGAATAATAAGAAAAAGCCCGATATAATTATAGGATAATTATATTTTTTAGTTTTGATAATGGTTTTTTACTGACAATTTAAGTTTTTCATATAAACAATTATTTCACAAGACACTAGAAGATAAAAAATTTCATATTCTAAATGCTAAGGCTTTTGTTGATTTAGGGAAATGGCCTCTATGGTTCCAAGATATATCCAATAGTTCTTTTGATTGTTTTGTGCAATTTGCCTTACTAAAGTTATCTCAATGCAAATTATAACAAGTCGTAGCCTCCGGAAGATTTCAAGCCTTTGATCACATTAAAATATCTAAAAATAATTTATAATCCATTGTGTATTTATGATTCTCTGAATATCATCATACATCCAGACCAAGATCTCTATGATACATAACCGAAGAATGTTGAAAGCATGAAACTCATAGAATAACATTTCTAATTAATTCGTCATTTAGTGGAAACTTATTGTGAAACAATTCACCCATTCTATTAATTACAACATTAGTTCCTACCATTCAATAATCATTATGGTCCTCTAGGAAGTTGATTTGTTTAAGTATCTTATCATCGTCTACTCGAACATCGTCTTGATCTAAAATAGCTATATATTTTCCATTTGATTCATGAAGTCACAAATTCATATTCTTTGAAATTCATTTATTATATTTCTCCAAAATAATTCTAATCTGATCTTTTGTATCAAATTCCTGTTTTATTTTTTTAAGAATAGCCGGTGTACTATCTTTAGATCAGTCATCCACTACCAAGACCTCCATATTTGGGTAAGTTTGTTTTAGGACAGAATATAATGAATTTTCTATATATTTCTCTCAATTATAAGTAGGTATAATCACAGAAACTTTCGGCATATTTTCCATTACAAAATCACATTACAAAAACATAAATTCGCGTAACGGTGTTCTTATAGATATATGTGTATGAAAGTCAATACTAGAAAATTACAATTTAACCTCGGTCTCATCTCATGTTTTCATGTTCTTGATTTTGTATATTAATTTCTCCTTCTCTCCTTCTCAAAGTATTACGACAAATGGAATTCATTTTTTATCTGCATATCCAAATTGTTTTCCAAGTTTATCTGTTATCGGATATATTTCTACATTATTTCACTCATTTCTAAGCTTACTTGCTATTTTCGAAATATCTCCAAATGTCTCAGAGAAATTTATGCACATATAATCTGTAGTTGTTTGTTTGATTTCTTTATTGATCTCAAATACCAATGCCATAAGTCTTGAAATTCAGATGCTTCATCACACGCCAGAAAAATTTCTTTTAGCATCTATATATTTAGTTAGTCCATCATATCTTCATCCAGAGCTTATACTTCCAAGTGACATATCATCATCTATAAATGTTTCATACACAGTTCATGTATAATAATCCAATCATCTAGTGATAAACGGATCAAATACGAATTTAAGTTTATTTACATTCAAGTTTTCTAGATAATCTTCAAGTTCCAAAAGTTCTTTTATTCATTCCTCAGAGCTAGAATTATTCAAGTATTTTTTAGGATTTTTTACAAAATTCAAAATTTTCCCAGTATCTTCTCAATCAGTTAATTTTTTGAGTTCTTCTTCAAATTTTTCCTCTCAAATTTTATAATATTTATCAAACAGTCAGAATATTTCGTCTTTATTTTTATAATTTTCCAATAATCAGTTTACAAGTCTTCTATTGTTGTAGTGTAGAGTTATAGACTTATCAGCAAAATAATTTAATCTGATTTCTTCCAAAGTATTTGCTATCACAACCAATGTTTCTGCATCATAAAATATCATAGAATCTTTAGTTTCAGTTCTCCATACTGTATCTATATCACATTGTCGAAGTTCCCTATATCTTCATCTCTGAGCTCTTTCTCATCTTCGTACTGGTTGTATTTGATAGCGCTTGAATGGAAAACTAATTTCTCCCTCATGATCCAAAATATATCTTGCAAAGGGAATCGTCAAATCAAAATGTAATGAATAATCTTTCAAATCTTCAGATCATTGTGCCAATCCATACAATCAGAAAATCTGTTTACTAGTCTCGTTTCCAGATTTTGCCAAAAGCACCTTATTTGCCTCGACAGCAGGAGTATAGATGTGCTCATATCAAAATGATTTATAGTGTTTCTCTATGATATTTTTTACATTATCGAAAACGGCTTGTTCTGATGTACTATATTCGGGAAATCATGATGGTCTAAACATCAATATAATATTAAAATCTAAATTACGATGCAAATTAGATAATGATTATAAATAAAAAAACAAGCAGAGTATACTTGGCTTTTCTAATAATTACATATTGACATAACCAATCAAATCCCTATACAAAGACACACTGTAAATTTAAAATTATCTAACAATATATGGATACAAAAGGAAAAAAAGCCATTATAGATGGTGAAGAGTATGATATTTCCTGATTAGGTGAG
>JAYSML010000028.1:0-2100 GCA_043724745.1 bacterium | reverse complement strand
TATAATATATCTATATAATTTATAATTAAATGAAGTTATGACTATAAATAAAATCAGTTCAGACATTTCTTTGACAAATAAATCTTTGAATGAGGTATATACAAAATCACTATTGGACAATCTAAATCCTTGAGAACAAATATCATTGGAATGAGATAACGGTAGTTTTGTGTTTTACAAGAATGATGAAAATAGATTTTGAGTCCGGCACAATAGTGCATGAATAGAATTTGTAAATAATCCAATGGCACAAAATGAAATGGAAAATGTTTTGAATCCTATCATTTCTCATGCCGATACTTTCGAATGAAAAATACCTAATGATTTGTTGATTAGATTAAAAAATATATTTTGGGAAAAGGATAAAGGAAATGAATGAAAGCGCTTCACAGCAGAAGATCTTTTGAAAAATGTTAGTCTGGATAATATTTTATCTACATTGGCATTTAAAAAAGAACTATTGAAAAAGACTGAGCGCAAACTATCTGAAGGAATCGTTGGATATCTAGAAAATGCTACTAATATTTTAAATGAATTAATTTTGCAATATCCAGAAAACAGTGTGATAAAGAACAAAATTCAGGAGAAATTTAAATATCTGGAATCTTATAAAAAAACTTTTTCAGATTGAAAGTTTATCGGATGAGTACAAAAAAATATTTCAGATTTAGACAGCTTTTTGGATATATTGGAGAATCAAGATAGTGAATGAAAATTGGCGAAAGGTATTAAAAATTTGAGAAATAGAAAAAATAAAGATGACTCCTCTGCAGAAATAAATAGTTTTTTCAATAAAATATATGCTTGGGATGCATTTGCAATTCCTTATGTGCAATTTAGTAATAATTCGTTTGTTTGGTCATTAGATCAATGAACTAGAGCTATTGGCGAACTAAATTGATGGGATAAATGATCTGAAAAAATAAATAAACTTTGAAAAGAACAAGAATTGCTTATGGATGAGAAATTTTCTTTCAAACAGAAAGAAAATGCATTTGAAAATGCAAATCAGGAATATGTAGATTCAGTATGATTCTTATTAGGTACTTGATATAATACTTTGCCTAATTCTAAAGAATATTACGAATGAATTAAAAATCAGATCGGAATAGATAAATTTATATCAATGCCATGTTCTGATATTTATCCATCAGTTTTACAAAAAATAATACTTCCATTTTATTTGAAAGATTTGTATAACGAAGCTTGTGATTTATTGTGAGAAAAAAGCTTAAACAAGTCCTTAGACAAGTACGTATATGAATTGGAAAATCCATCATGATTTGCTAAAATAGGAGCTGCGTTTAAAAAAAGTGAGAAAAAAATAGAATCCCTAAAACAAATATCAGTCAAAATAAAATCATTAAAGAAAAAATTCGAAGATCTTGAAAAACAAATGAATAATTTTTGAAATAAGAAAATTGATAATCTAATAATAATGGCTAGTGAATTTAGTATCGGTAAGGAATTTGCCACAGTAAATAATGTAAATCTCTACTCTCCTTTCACAATGCCTGATCAAGATAAGCGATTACATTTTATGAGGAATAATTAGAAAATTTAAACACCTCTCAAGACCACCTGGGTTTTGATATTCTATAACCTAGTAAGCGGGTGGAAAAATTTTACAATCCCAAGAATTTCAATAGTCAATGAACTAGAAAAACTGGTCGAACAAATGCCTTGAGAAGAGCCAAAGCTCACAGTCGAAATGTAGCTGCTTGTCAGATGAAGTAAATTGCAGCTCCGATAACTCCTAGTCCATAGATAGCTCCAGATGACGCATTGTGATTCATTTGATTTTTCATTATTATGATTTTATGAAATAAATCTGATTAGATAAATTTTTGTATATACTGAATTTCCTTTTCTAGTCAGTCTTTTTCATCGAAACCACTTTCGATAATAATTGGAAGACTTGGATTTTCTAGAGCTTGAATTATCTGGTTTTGTTTGGTCTGATACAATGGATGATGAAGATGCTCTGGATGATGAAGATGCTCTGGATGATGTCAACTGATATGATATTCAACTAATCTATCTCAAAATGCTTTGTGAAAGTCTTTGGCTAGTTGCATAGTAGAGTCGTTTATGAAACAA
>JAYSML010000027.1:0-6634 GCA_043724745.1 bacterium | reverse complement strand
GTATGACATTCAGAAATGTTTTTTTTACCAATGTTTTTATATCTTCTGTTTCCAAAGGTTTATATTTTCATTCTTTATATAAGTTATATAATTCTGTATTTGGTATCACAGACGTCGGATAAAATTTTATTTCATCTGGTTTGAAATATATATCTGAATATAATTTTTCAAAAGTTTGGAAATCTCTTTCCATATCAGACCCATAAAGTCACGGCATTATATGAATAGAAATTTTAAATCCATATTGTCTCAATTTATGTACTGCAATTCTTGCGTCTTGTACACTATGTCATCTTTTATTTTTATCTAATACATCATCAAACATAGACTGAAGTCACATCTCTATTCTCGTCACTCCCAATCTACGTCGAAATTGACAATTTTCGTCAGTCACATATTCTGGCCTAGTTTCGAGAGTTAGTCAGATTATTCTATTATCGGCTCTTTCGTTTATTTTTATTGCTTCTTCTATATCCTTTGAAATAACCATTTTGTCCTGATTCTGGATAATATACTTAAACCTATCATTTTTGGTCTTATCCATATCTCATACTTCCTCAGTATCCACCAATAATTTAGAAAAAGAATTACATGCATCATACAAAGACTTCACAAACGAAATTTTATAATCATCTGGATATACATCTCGAGTTCATCACAAAACAATCATTTCGATTTTGTCAGTTTTATGTCAGGTCAGCGAAAGTGAAATCAATCTATTGTAAACCTGAGCTATCGGATCAAACTTATTCAACAAAGCTCTCATCGCACCAGGTTCTGTTTTAATATAACTTTTGGGCATCGTTGGATCATTTGGACAAAAAATACATTGCCCAGGACACCAAAAAGGCTTAGTCAAAACTTGCACAGCTACTATTCCAGATTCAGACCTAATAGATCTTTTTTTAATTAACCTTTCAAAATTTAAATCAGATTTAATTTCTCATTTCGACAAAAGTTCACGATATGAACGCAAAATTTGTATATTACTAGGAAGAGTTTGCATATTATGATTTTTTGCAAAAGCCCTTTTAAGGTTTTTGATTGTATCTATATCTAGATTTCATGCATAACTCAATATAGCATAAACTAATTCGTTATAAGGTATCATATTTTATAAATATCAATTATATAAACGTCATATTTTTCTTTGTCTAACCGAAAAACAAGGATAATTTATCTATGATGTAGTATAAAAAAAAGTGATAAAAAAACAAGACAGATAGAAAATACAAAAAATATCTTGATTTTCAGAATTAGATTATTATATAAACTACTCGACATATTTTTTTGTATTCACAATTAAAGGAAAAGATATGTTAGATACATGCGGATATGATGTAATTGGTGTAGCATAGCAGACTTCAGCTCTGTTCGTACGGGTTCGAGTCCCGTTATCCGCTTATTATATAAACCAAAATTATGTTCAAACAAATCCTATTATGACTTCTTGTTGCAGGAATTGGTGGGATAATCACTTACTACTCTCAATCATTATCAGATAGTTTTTGAAGAGTAAGCCGGTTTGAGAAAAATTTTTGATCAACTAAGAATTGATATGTGATATTATGATTCTTAATCATGGTCATAGGTATGTTGGTGCTCTTCTGAGTTATTTCTACCACATCACCAATGGACACTGTTTGATGATTTTCAAACCAAATAAACTAAAACACATGGGGAGATGGCAGAGCGGTCAATTGCAACAGACTGTAAATCTGTCGCCTCACGGCTACGTAGGTTCAAATCCTACTCTCCCCAAATTAATCTGGGCCCTTAGCTCATTTGGCTAGAGCGCCTGCCTTGCACGCAGGAGGTGATCGGTTCGACCCCGATAGGGTCCAAATTAAATAATAAGTACTGGAGGCCTAATCATTATTACAGGCTCCTATAGTTCAATGGATTGAACAACAGCCTTCTAAGCTGTGGATCCAGGTTCGATCCCTGGTGGGGGTAAATATAATGGTCATAAATTACAAACATAACCTAGGGAATGCTCTCGTAGTCTAGCTGGTCTATGACGTCACCCTCTCACGGTGGAGATCGCGGGTTCGAATCCCGCCGGGAGTAAGTAAGTTTATATGATAAAAACTATATGTTCTACAAACACAAAAGCCACGGCAATATACAAAACTTTAGAGCTCCTATGGTTTTCACAAACGAGAACATAAAAGCACCGAGTATAACTATTATTGACGAGGAGTGAACAAACATATGAACATATCCTAGAAGAGTAGCATTAGAAATGGCAGCAGAAAAATGACTAGACCTAATACAAATTAGATATGATGCAGAGAAAATGACCTCTCTAGTAAAGATGGCTGATTATGGTAAATACGTCTATCAAAAACAAAAAGATGATAAACAGAAAAAAAAGACGCAAAAGCCTAGAATAATGAAAGAAGTAAAATTAAGTTATTGAATTTGAGACAATGATTTGGCATTAAAAGTAAAGAAAGCGGCAGAAATGCTTACCGAATGATTTAATGTGAAGTTTTCAATCAAACTCAAATGAAGAGAAAAAATATACGGAACCAAAGCTATTGAAAAATTAATGAAAATAAAAACCGAACTAATAGCAGTAGGTAAACCACAAACAGAAACCGCTAAACAAGAAGCCCAATGATATAGTATCGTTTTATTCACTAAAAGCTAGTTATGGCAGGTAAATTAAAGACTCACAGTTGAGCAGCAAAAAGGTTTAAAATCACAAAAAGCAAAAAGGTTCTTTTTTCAAAAACAAGCAACAATCATTTGTTGACAAATAAATGAAAAAGTAACAAAAACTCTCCTTACTGAAAAGCCTTGGAGTCTACACATACTAAACAGATCAAAGCTTTAATTCCTTATAATTAATACATAAGATGACAAGAGTAACAAACTGACTTCAAAGACAAAGAAGACACAAAAAGTTCATAAAAATGGCTAAATGATTTAGACTTTGAAGAAAAAACGTATATAAACAAGTTAGATTAGCACTTGTGAAACAAGGACAACATAGCTATGTTGGTAGAAAAGAAAAGAAAAGAGATTTCAGAAAACTGTGGATTGAAAGACTATCTGCTGTAGTTAGAGAAAAATGATCTAAATATAGTGTTTTTGTTCATCAAATGGACGAAAAAAATGTATTAGTAAATAGGAAGGTATTGTCAAACATAGCAATAGCATTCCCAGAAGTTTTTGATAAAGTATACGAACAAATTAGCAAATAAAAAATGACGACAGTGTCGTCAATCTGCCCGGATGGCGGAATTGGTAGACGCACAGGACTTAAAATCCTGCGATAGTAATATCGTGCCGGTTCGATTCCGGCTCCGGGCAAAAAAATAAAAAAACACTTGCATTTTAATGCAAAAATGGTATATACAAAAACAGCTCTTTTTTTATTGCGTAAAATATTACTAATGTGATTTACAGTGCGAAGGACTTGAGATCTAAATACAAACGAGAGAATTGTAGCGTTCTACAAAAAAGAACTTCGATCTTCTCATATTTTAGACAAAGCCAAAAAGCAAAAGCATTATAATACAAAACGATATAGAAAATTTGTATCATTTAAATTTCCTTGAGCAAAAAGATATAATAGATTAAAAGCTATAGTATGAGATGCTTACAGAAAAAATAAGAAAAAATACAATACATTAGCTCAGCTATGAAAAATAGCTTAATAAGCCCGTATAAATAAAACATATTCTTTTACCGCGTTTTAATTTGTTAACCTTCTGTTGATGTACGTAGTTATAGAACTGAAATGACATCAGTATATAATACAAGAAAATGACGAAATTGTTGTAGATAAAATAGATGCTGATGATTGAAAAGATATTACTCTAGAAAACATTTTGTTATCTTTCGATGAGAAATGAGAAAATGTCTTGCTATGAACTCCTTATTTAAAATGAAATGTTGTTTGTGAAGTTTTGAAACACCAACAATGAGATAAAGTAAGAGTAGTAAAATTCAAAAGAAAAAACAGATATGAAAGAAATATTTGATTCAGAGCAAAGCAAACTGTTTTAAAAGTTAAAAAAATAACGCTCAATGGCTAAAGATGGTATCTTGGAGCGAGATTGAGAAATCTTAGAGGTTTTACCAGCGTGAAAATTCAAAGTAAAACTTAAAGATACAGACATGTTAATAATGTGTTATAAATCCTGAAAAATGAGACAATGACACATCTCTATTATAATGTGAGACCGAGTAAAAGTAGAAGTAAATCAATACGACACAACACAATGACGCATTAGTTACAGATATAATGCTCGTCCTCAGTAAACTTTATTTACATAGATAGCTATAAAATGAAAGTTAAATCATCACTCAAGAAAAGATGTATGTACTGTCAAATAATCAAGAGAAAAGGTATACTTTATGTAATATGCAAAAAAAACTCAAGACATAAAACAAGACAAGGATAATTTTACTTATTGATTCATCAAAATCATGTTTAGGTTAATGGGACACGTTCTTCCTGAAAATAAATCTATATGGATAGGACTTACTAGTTTATATGGTATTGGTCTAGAAAGATCAAAAAAAGTTCTTGGAAAAGCAGGAATCGACCATCTTAAAAAAGTAAAAGATATATCAGAAGAAGAACAGAAAAAAATAGTAGACGAAGTAAAGGTTCTTGTTTTGGAAAACGATCTAAAAAGAGAAGTTTGATCTGCTATCAAAAGATTAAAAGAAGTTAAATGTTACAGATGAATGAGACATAATGTATGACTTCCTGTAAGATGACAATGCACAAGAAAAAACGCTAGAACAGCAAAAAAACTACTAGGAAGATCTAAAGTAAGACCTACTATCAAAAAATAAATTTACTTATTAAGATTCTCAGATTATGGCATCCAAAGAAAACACACAGAAATCCAAAGAAAATGCACCAAAGAAGAAAAAGGATATAAAGATTGTATCAGGGATACTTCATGTAAACACAACCGATAACAACACTATGATTTGTTTGATCGATGAAAATTGAAACAAAATAAATTGAGGTGGAACTTGAACATTGTGATACAAATGAACAAAAAAAAGTACTCCTTATGCAGCAGAATTATTGACAAAACAGCTTTTGAAAGAGGCTCAGTGATATGGGTTAAAAGAAATAGCAGTTGTATTCAAATGAACAGGATTGGCTAGAGATGGTGTATTCAAAGGTATAAATGAAATATGATTAATCGACATCAAATATATCAGAGAAAATACTCCAATCCAATTTGGAGGATGCAAATGAGAAAGACCAAAGAGAGTCTAAATTTTAATTTTTTTAAGCTTTAACCTGAAATGAAGTACACAGGACCCAAATTCAAATTATGTAGAAGAGAACAAGTAAATATTTTCGGTTCAGAAAAATATAATATGAAAAAAAATAGAAATCTACCTGGACAACATGGTGGAGCTATGAAAAGATCTTCTGAATACTGAAAATTATTGAGAAATAAGCAGCTCTTGAAAAGAACATACTTATTATCAGAAAAACAGTTTGCTAGAATAGTAAAAGAAATAGCTGCTAAAATATCAAAAAACAAATGAATAAGTCATGATATTGCATTATACCAATCACTAGAAAGTAGATTTGATTGTATAGTTTATAGAGCTGGATTTGCTAAGTCTATCACACAAGCTAGACAAATGGTAAATCATGAACATTTTCTACTAAACTGAGTAAAACATAACATCCCTTCCACATTTCTAAAACCTAGTGACAAAATAGTTATAAAACCTAAATTACAGAATTCTACATTATACAACGATATACTTACAAATCTAAAAGTAAAAGCACCTTCTCGAATAAAGATAGATAAGAACACACATACTATAGAAGTTCTTAGTCTACCTCAAAAATGAGAATTGTGATTAAATGCAGATTTGTTGAAGACTATCGAATTCTACGCTAGAGCATAATAAAACAAAAACTTTATTCTATTACAAAAGCCTGATGCTAGACATCCAAAAATTCATTGGAAGACCAAAAATTCTAGTTTCTAATGTTGATGATCTTACTACAAAATTTGAAGTAAAAAACTTGCCAAGAGGATTTTGACACACACTATGAAATGCTTTGAGAAGAATTATACTTGGTTACAGCATATGAGCAGCTATTACTTGAATGAAAATAAAAGGAGTTGCACATGAATATCATGTAATAGATGGTATGAAGGAAAGTGTAATAGATACAATGTTAAACTTCAAAAAATTACGTTTCAGCTTAGATGAAAATGTAGAACCTATACAACGAGTTTCACAAAGATTCTCAGGAACATGAATATATACATCCAAAAATCTTAAATTACCTGCTGGTATAGAACTTTTGAATGATGATGTATACTTATTTGAATTATCCGATCCTGCATTGGAAATAAATATGGAAATAAGAGTAGAAAAATGATACTGATATTTCAATATAGACTTCCTAAGAGGTCGTGAAAAGAAAGATGATTCTGATACAAATATATTACTTATAGACAACGAATTCAAAATGGTTGAATATGTAAAATATGATGTACAAGAAATTATAGAAGACTTCTCTTGATCTACAAAAGATGAATTGACATTAGAAATGAAATCTTTCTTCACAGGAGTAAGTCCAAAGCAAATAGTAATGTTTGCTTGAGAAGTATTAGCTTCTTAT
>JAYSML010000026.1:0-2510 GCA_043724745.1 bacterium | reverse complement strand
CGAAGTCGTAGGTTCGATTCCTACCCGCCTTGAATTTAGAATTAAACTATAAATGCAAAAAGATCAGATTGAATTTATTTTTGATTATTTAAGAGAATTATATCCAGATCCCAAAACAGAACTTCACTACTCTACTGATTTTCAGCTGCTCGTAGCTGTTATTTTGTCTGCTCAAACTACAGATAAACAGGTAAATAAGGTGACTAGTATTTTGTTTAAAAAAATAAAGAGACCTGAGGATATTATTGAGATGTGATTTGAAAACTTTAAGAAATCAATATCGTCTATAAACTATTTCAATAATAAGGCTAAATATATATACCAGACAGCTAATAAACTTAAAAAAATTGGTAAAATTCCGGATGAGTTAAAGAAACTTATGGAATTGCCCGGCGTGTGAGTAAAAACCGCCAAAGTTATTCTGCATGTGTTATATGATATGCCTTTTATTGCGGTAGATACACATGTTTATAGAGTGGCAAATAGATTGGGAATAGTTAATTGCAATAATCCTGAAAAAATATCAGAAATGCTTGAAAAAATAGTTCCAGATAGATACAAGTCTGTAGCACACCATAGCATGATACTTTTTGGTAGGTATGTATGTAAAGCCAGGAAACCTATGTGTGAGTTTTGTAAATTGAATATTATATGCAAATATTATAAAAAACCTTTTATCAATATATAAATATTATGTGGAAAATAATAGAACCTAATCGATGAATTGAAGTGGTAAAATCTCTAAATAATTGGATGAATTCTAGTCAAAATTTAATCTATTTAATGCCAAAATTGGCTGATGTATTCATATTTAGTTATCCTATTTATTTGTTTTTGCTATATCTGGCGTGATGGGTGAGTAAAAAAATAGAATATAAGAAATCAGCTTTGTTTATTTTTACCAGTGTGTTTTCAACCGCAGTTGTAAACCTAATTATTCAGTATTTTGTAGTTAAATCTAGGCCAAATTTAGTTCTTTGACTGACAGATCTAAAAACGGAAACTATATTGCATAAATTTTTACCATCAAGTAGTTTTCCGTCTGATCATGCCTGAGTTTCTATGAGCGTGGCTGTAGCGTCAATTATTCGATGAATAATGCATAAGGATAGAAAATATATACGATTTTGATTTGTGTTAGTCTTATTTAGTTTTGTAATGTCTTTTGCTAGAGTAACGACTGCTGTACACTGGCCAACAGATATTATCGCTGGTATGTTGGTAGGTATTATGGTTCCAATTATTCTTAGTAGAGGGAATATATATATTTTCTTAGATAGAGTCTTTTCGTGGATTTGAGTTAAAATTTAATAACTCTTTATTGTTATTTACTTTTGTGTTGAATTAGAATTGATATCTGGTGTTATAACTGCTTTATTTTCAATAGAATTTTGTGGCAAAACATCTGTTTTTATAATAGGTGTTGGTATTCAGTCTGTTTGTGATATTGAGTATTTAAGATCTCAGGATCATTTCATTAGATAAACTCATAGACACATTCAGATATCATTTGTATCACTTAGTCATTTTGCTTTTTTCATATCTTTGGCTTTGTTTATTTCGTTGTTTGCTTTATCTTTCATCAAATCATTCATGCCTTCGGTCTTAATATCTTCATTGTAAACTAGATTTGAACGTGATATCTTGTTTCATGTTTCTTGTACTTCTTGTCGAGTTCATTCGGTTATCATATCCGTTAATATCGATATTCTTTCGGGTTTTGTTGTTAAATTATCAATATCTGGATTTATCTTTTTAATGATTTTTCAATCAGATTGTTTCTCTTTGATTATAATATTCTCTTGGTGTTTTATGTTGCTTGTTCTTAAATATTCTTCTATTAGTAGTGGGTCTAACTCTTGAAAGTTTTTTGAATCTGAAAATTTCTCTACATAAGTAGATTTAATATTAGCTTTGCTGTATTTTATAGTTTTGTTACCCATTCGATCTATCATTTCATCAGTTCCGACTCGATTTTTTTTGGATTCATTTATTTCTTTTAATAATCATGTTTGGTTAGTAGATAATTGGTATTTTTCATTATATATTTTTTCTATATCTCAGAGATATTCCTCATAATTTATTCAGAAATTGCTACAGAATTTCTTAACAGCTCATTTCCCTCATAAAAATTCTATAATATTTAGCATTAATCAACCAAAAGACTCAACGATGCCTTTAAATCAGTTTTTAAATCATTCTTTTAGTGATTTTGTGAAATCTTCTGGATTTGTACCTTGGATACTTAGCTTAGTATTCATTATTTGATCTAGATTTGTTTTGTCTAAGGTTTTTTGTATTTTTTGAAATTTATCTGTTTTAACTAATTTATCGAAGTTTTTTGTTTGTGTTTCTTTATCTATTCCAAACATTGTGATATTTCCTGGTTTGACTTGCTTGATGTAACTATTTCGTAATTTGTTATCTCATTTCGCAATAATAAAATCTGTAAGTGTAGTTGAATAGTTGTTTTTTAGTTCTGAAATGTTGTTTTGATAGTCTAATGAATC
>JAYSML010000025.1:0-6616 GCA_043724745.1 bacterium | reverse complement strand
TGGCTTTACCTTGTTTTGGATTTACTCATTCTATACCAAATCTTTGAGATCAAAATAGATTTGGAAATCATTTTTCACAGAGACTAGCTATCTTTTTTTTGGCAGTTTCTCTCTCTTGGACACTAAGATTTTTATTAGCTCTAAGTCTGATATGAAAAATATTTCTTATGGGTGTAGTCATTCCCATAGGTTGGTTGTTCCGGTCAGTTTTGATAACTTTTACTATTTCTGATAAGGTTTGCAAAAATGTATTTTCTCAACCAAGCTTTTTGAGAGCACTTCTGTAGATACAAATTCGTTGCCTAGTTATTGCTTTTTTATCTTTTAGCCCTGCGATTCACAATGTCAGCCTGGAAATATTAAAAGCATGACATAAATAATCTACGACATCCATGGTATTGAGATTTCTTTTTTCGAAAAACACAAAAAACGCATCTCATTTTCATGAGAAGGTAAAAGGTAATTCTTCTTCAACTATAAAATCTGTGGACTTTTGTTTGAATGAAAATAATTTATCTTGCATTGAAAAGGATAGGAATAAATATTTTTTACTTGTTATAGTCTATATTGTTTTTCTAAGATTTTGCCAGTATTAATTAATATTTTATAAAAATTAGAATAAATAATAGGAGGACGAAAACTTATAAAAAAAGTTTTTTAATATCTGATTTTTGTGATTGAATTTGTAAATTATTTGAGTATTAAGAGGACTGAAATTAGCATTGAGGGGTATTTGTGCTATGCCAGATGAAAACTTATAATTTTTTATATTTATTTCGGTAGCACATGGATGTTAATTCGATTGTTAATTTAACAGGGCTGGGTACAGATATAATTGTGAATACAGCCAAATCAACCTCTTCCAGTGGAATGTTTTCTGGAGGGACATTGATAGCCTCGTTTATCATAAGCACTATATGATTTTCATACTTTATTTATGGCAAAAAAAACTGACATAATTCATCATTGATTGCATGAATTATCATGATGTGATTCCCCTACTTTGTTTATGATGTTAAATATATGATAATCATAGCTGTTATTCTTTGTGTATTGCCATTTTTTGTGAGTATATAGAAAAAATTACAACTTTATATTTTAAATAAAAATATGAAATTAACCTTCTGCTGAGCTGCCAAAATTGTAACTTGATCATGCTACCTTATAGAAATTTGAAATACAAAATTTCTAGTGGATTGTGGGATGTATCAATGACCGAAAGAAGTGATGATGATGAACTATAGACCATTTCTTTTCGATCCCAAGGAAATTGATTTTTTATTACTTACACATGCACATATTGATCACTGTGGATTGATTCCAAAATTATATAAACAAGGATTCGATGGTAAAATTTACACAACGTCAGCAACTAGAGACTTATGCGAGATTATGTTTGAAGATAGCGCTCAGATACAGGAAAAAAACATTGAACAAGAAAATAGAAGAAGAATGAGAACCTGACAAGAACCTAGACTTCCTTTGTATACGGAGATTGATGCCAAAAAGTGTATGTCATTATTTAGTGAAGTAGAATATAAAAAAAATTATAAGATAACTGAAAATATTGAGGTTAGATTTCAAGATGCTGGGCATATTATGTGATCTGCTAGTATAGAGGTATTTTTGACTGAATGAGATAAAAAAACCAAGTTGGTATTTTCATGAGATATAGGACAATGGAATACTCCGATAATACAAGATCCAACATTGATTCAAGATGCAGATTATCTATTTATGGAATCCACATACGGAGATAGGTTACATGAAGATACTGTTGGGAAAAAAGAGCTTCTGATTAAATATATTTCAGAAACATATAATAGATGATGAAAATTACTTATACCATCATTTTCTGTAGAAAGGACACAAGAACTACTCTACTTCCTAAATATTATTATCAAAGAATGAAATTTTCCTAAAGAAAAAATATTTTTGGATAGTCCGTTATCTATCAAGGCTACGGAAATATTTAAAAAACACACTGAATATTTCGACGAAGAAGCAACAAATAAATATCCACATCCATTTGATTTCGAGGAATTGGAATGTACTGAAAGCGTAGAAGAATCACAAAAACTAAATAAATACAATGGCCCTTGTATAATTATAGCTGGAAATGGAATGTGTACAGCAGGAAGAATTACTCATCATCTAAAGCATGGACTTTGGAACTCCAGAAATACATTGTTATTTGTATGATATCAGGCAGATGGAACATTAGGAAGATATATTTTGGAATGAAAGAAGAAGGTACGAATGATGTGAGAGGAAATTAGTGTAAATGCAGAGATAGATAAGATAAACTGATTTTCCGGACATGCGGATGCAGACCAGCTTATGAGATGGGCAGGATGATTTATCAAAGCTCCAAAAAAAACATTTATAATGCATGGAGAACCAAGCGCACAATGAGCTATGAAAACAAGATTGGAAGAAATAGGATTTAAATGTGAGATTCCAAGTATAAAAGATAGTGTAGAATTATAAAATTTCTAGGCAGGTGGCTATAATTATAGCTTGCAATTTTAGAAGCAATAGTCCATAATGGTATCGTATTTACTTTATTATTTAACCTTTTTCTAATATGTTAGAAACTATAGCAATAGTTCTAGTCGTTCTATGGATACTTTGATTGGTATCATCGTATACTATTGGTGGCTTCATACACATACTTCTTGTTGTCGCAATTATCCTGATACTAGTAAGAGTAATTAAGGGCAATAAATAGAAGAACACCTGAACAAATATTTTCTCTAGATTTTTTTGGTTGAATTTTTGGATTGCTTAAATATTAAGGTATTTGGTTTATTTTTTGGTATTTTATCTTGTGAAATAGACTACAATGTTGATTCAGTTCTGACATTTCAAAAAATATGATTATGAAAAAGAATTATATGAACCGATTAAGAACAATCATTTGCGGAAAAATCATGAAATTATCCTGCCATACGATGGCGCTCCTATAAATTCAAAAGATACACTACAAAAAGCTGATATATTCTTTGCCGAGGTATCATATCCATCAACTGGGTTATGAATAGAATTATGATTTGCGAGTATGTATTGAACAAAAATAGTATGTTTTTGTAAAGAAGGAACAGAGCTTCCATGATCTTTGAAGTACGTATGCGATGACTTTTTTGAGTATACAAATTCTGTAAATATGATGAATCAGATAAACACAAGAATAGAGACTAATAATTAAAGCTTTTGTTATTTTAAATTAAATTTATTATCCCAAAATATGAAAAAGAATAAATGAATCTGACTACTTTTTATTGATACAGAAACTACAGGACTATCGTATAGTGATCAGATTTTGCAATTTGCTGCTATATATGGAATGTTTGATGGAAAGATTTTCCGTGAAGAAAATAGGATTAATCAATATATAAATATTACCAAAGCAATAAATCCTTTTGCACAAAGAGTTCATGGAATCAGTAGATCTATGGTAGCAGAATATGAATATATAGATGGCTATATAGAGTCCTTTATAAAATATGTAGATAAGTCAGACTTCATTGTATGACACAATATTTCGTTTGATATAAGGATGCTTAGACAAGATTGTGAGAGAATAGGAAGACAGTACGATTGGGACAGTGTGAAAACATTTTGCACCATGAAAGATACTAGTGATTTCGCTAGTTTGACTTGCAAAAAAAGACCAAAATTAAAAATATTATATAATGAATTATTTGGAAGAGATTTCGAAAATGCACATGATGCTATGGCAGATATCGAAGCGACGAAAGATTGTTTCGTGGAGTTGGCTAATAGAGGTGAAATTTGTTTATAGAACTATACCAAACCATCTAATATTCTTATATAATTAGAGTATCTCTGAGCAGATATTTCTCAGCCACCAATAGCTGTCTTTACTCAACAATTTGGTTCGTGAGAATGACTACAGTCTTTGTATTTACATTCAGTAGTAAATTTTTCAAATTCAGAAAAATAATATTTTAATTCGCTTTTTTTTATTTCTAACAGTTCCAAAGAACGAATTCAGGGAGTATCTATAATGTATGATTTATCGTCCCATTCGAAAAATTGCGAAGAGGTGGTTGTATGTTTTCATTGTCAGTATTTTTCATTTACCTCTTGTGTTTTGGATTCTGCGACTCATCTTAAATAATTTACCAAAGACGACTTTCAGACTCCACTATTTCAAACGAGCACTACCGTCTTGCCAGAAATTTCTTTTTTAAGTTCATCTATACCCTGTCAGCTTAGCGTAGAACAATAAATTACTTTTACTCATAATTCATTTTTGTATCGGTTTAGTACAGGATCATCAAGCTGAGATAAATCACTTTTTGTGATACAGATAAGAGGTTTTACGTTTCAGTATTGGAATAATATATTATACCTATCTATAAAATTTGAATGGAAGGAAGGATTTCTTGCGGATGCGACAATTATTCAAATATCTATATTTGCTACTAAGAGTTGTTCTGTCTTTTTTCATAAAGAAAATCTGGTATTATCTCATTTTAATCTTGAAATTTTATTTTGTCTATTTTCTCTTTTCGTGATAATATATTTTCAATTTTCATTGATGTAGGAGACAATATCTCATATAACTATCTGATCTGAAAGTTGAGTTGGCAACTTTTCATGCATAGTAGCTTCGATTTTTCCTTTGCTATCTTTATTGAAAACGTAAAATAATTTTCCTAAGCTTATTTTTTTTACACGAAAAACAGTTCCGATTTCGACTAATCCTGGAGCAATATCTATTCATGGATAATCCTCTCGGTATATTTGGAATAATTTTTTTTCTGTGACTCAAGCGCTTTTTTGTTTTCTGATTTTTTTAAACTTAAAAGATCTTTTATTACTTACTTTCTCATTAAAATTGACTATCTTTCAATCAAAGTTTTCGATTTTTGAATTTTAACATATAAATACGTTTCGTAGGATATTATAAGTCAAAACTATGTAAATTCAATAGATTTCTAAAACAAAAAAAATCTGATTTTTATCCGGGACTGGTTTTCCTTATATAGCTGATGTATAAATCGATGATTTTAAAATCAAATAGATATGGGCTCCTTAATATTTAGTCTCAAATAAAGGTTTTTTTCTAAAAAAATATTATTATCAAATACGTCTTGACGATATTCTGACAATCAATACTTATATTGCATGTGTTTTTTATATTTTAGATGCTAATTTTTGTTGCTATGAAAATCCTGGTTATAGAAGACGATCACTATATAGCAAAAAATATAAAAGAATATCTCGAACAAAATTTTTTTACTGTTGATATTTGTGTTGACTGAGAGGCAGGTTATCATTTTGCAAAGATAAAAAAATATGATTTGATTATATTAGATATTATGTTACCCAAAAAGGACTGAATTCAGGTGTGTAAGGATATTAGAGATTATGGATTAGATACTCCGATTATTATGCTTACCGCGAGAGATAGTATTGAAGATAGGGTAATGTGATTAGAAACTGGTGCGGATGATTATGTAATCAAGCCATTTGCACTGAAAGAACTTCTTGCTAGAATTAATGCTCTTATACGTAGAACTCAGTACGATAATATGGATATTCAAGAAATTTCAGTTGACGATATGATTATGAACCTTCAAACAAAAAAAGTTTCAAGGGCTGGTAAAAATATCAATTTAACAAAAAAACAATTTCAAATATTGGAATACTTGGTAAGAAATCAAAATAAGGTTGTTTCTAAACAAGAAATTATAGAAAATATTTGGGGAGTAAATGAGGATCGTTGGTCTGATATAATTAGATCTCACATACAACTACTGCGCGAAAAAATAGACAATCCATTTGATAAAAAACTGATTAAAACGATTAGATGAATGTGATTTATGTTCACTAAAAATGAAATAAATGATGAAGAATAAACGGAGAAATAGCATTATCTATAAAATGGCTGTTTCGTTTTCTCTTATGACGCTTATAATATTGCTTCTATTGAGTGGTATATCTTATTTTTTTCTTTCATCTCAATATAATAAAAATATTAAAAGCTCACTTATAAATCAATTTCAGTCGTTTAAGGACGAATTAATAAGTGACGAATCTACTACTGCTATTGAAGAACAATTATCTACCCTTACTAATGAATGATATTTGATTTTCATAAGTACCAATAGATCATACTCATACCAATGAACTGATATCCCTTTTATTGAGAAATGATTTTACAAAGTATGATGATGAAAAAGTATATTATTTTATACTAATACTATAAAATGAAAAAATATATTTTTGGGCAGAAAAATGGATGATTTTGAAAAAACAAGGAATGATTATATTATGATTTTGATTATAATTAACTCTGTGTTTTTACTAGTATCAGTCTGACTTTCTCTAATTCTTTCTAAGAAAATATTAAAGCCCATAACAGAACTATCAAATTATCTGCTATGATATAAATTTGATAATTCTACACCCAAGACACTATATCAAGACTGACAGTTTTTTGAGATAACAATACTGACAAAATCATTTGATACGGCGTTACATTATGTGCATCAAGCCATAAAAAAAGAAAAAGAATTTTTGCAAGATGCTAGCCATGAATTAAGAACTCCGTTGATGTGAATTAGTTCTTCGGTAGAATTAC
>JAYSML010000024.1:0-8710 GCA_043724745.1 bacterium | reverse complement strand
TTATATTTCTCATTAATTTCCAGTCCACATAGTCCGGCAATTTGCATAGCTGTAGATAAATTACCTAATTCTTTATTTTCATATGCATCATATAGCGTTTCGTGGTATTCTATATCTTTTTGCTTTCCTCAAATAATTAAGACAAAGCATTTATTAAGTCTTTTATTATAATGATTTTGATAGGTGTAATTCTGATAAACCCTATCATATTCATTTGTATTCTGAATAAAAAATTCATTAGCTTTTTTCGAACAGTTTTCTTGTGATTCAATATCTGTTTTAGATGTTGTTGAGCATCAGCTTAACACTGTTAATGTAATTATAATAAATATAAAATAAATTTTTTTCATTATGAATCCTAAAGGATAAAGTCTGTCTACTAAAGAAAGAATCTAAATTTTATAAATTCTATATTCCAATATATCTTGTTCTTTTCATGCCATGTTATTTTTTTTATATTCCCTAAATACTTTCGCTCATAGGGCTTCAGGAATTCTTCTGCTTGGATAGTTTTCTCTTTCTACTGGATATAAAATGTATTCGTAATCTATGTTTTCATCTGCTCGATTTTTCAATGCGAACATCGCTTCTTTTCCATATCAGTGTCAGTGAGCGAATTTTTTTATTCGAATTCAAAGTTCG
This sequence comes from bacterium, assembly GCA_043724745.1. Classification (GTDB taxonomy): domain Bacteria; phylum Patescibacteriota; class Gracilibacteria; order Absconditabacterales; family Absconditicoccaceae; genus JAYSML01. The sequence goes on along the minus strand of JAYSML010000024.1, from coordinate 8,068 downwards.
GGAGTTTTTGTTTTTATATCATGAAGTCATCCACAGCCTAGAAATTCATTGGTGTCTTTGTCTAGCATCACCATTTCAATGGTTTCGTTTTTGTTGATTTTTTCGATAGAATCATTGATGAACCATTCTGTTTCACTTATGTCTTTAGCTGCTTGTGGAAACATATAAGTCGTGATTTCTGATGTGAACTCTTTGAAAATATTTTCTTTGTATTTATGAGAAATTGGCATTTGTCTGAGATGCTCAGATTCTAATATTAAATTTTTTATTTCCATATGATCTTTTTAGTAATAAAGATTACTTGCTAAAGAAGGAATCTAGAATTTCTTTTACTGGTCTGCTTAGGCTACTTGTATGTAGAATATTACTCGTGAATGTACGATAAAGCATAATCAAAACAAATCCCCTTTGTTCTTTCATCATAGGTGTATGGATGATTGTCATGATTCAGATTTTTTGAAGTGCTTTGAGATGGTTGATATATCGATTGGCTGCGTTTCAGTTGTATTTATTTCATCGGATAAGCCTGGAAAGAATCGTACCAAACTGAGCTCTATTTACGTAATTATTTGGATTAAATTTAGTATCGTCTGTTCCGTCGTATTTCAATCACATTAGTCAGAGTTGGCAAGAAAGTTTCATATAATATTTCATCTCTGCGTTTTCATCCCAGATATCTTTAAATTCACATTTTTTATAATATTTAGGATTGAGTCATACTACTTGGATGGCGAATGAACTAATCATTTTGGCCATATGTTTTCTGAGGAGAAGTCATTTTAGATTGGCATTCTCTATTGGACAGACTGTCGTGATTCATTTGGAATATGCTCGTTTGAATGCATTTGTAAGTTCGAATCAAAATGGAGATCGTGTGATTTCACATTTTCTAATTGGAGGAATATCGACATTTCATGTCTGTACAACTCATGTCAAGTCATCTGGAGATGCATGTGGTTTGCCTCCACATTTACCATCGTAATAACTGGTAGAATAATCTCATTCTGGACAATTGTCTTTGACAAGAGATGGTCATCAACCTCATCATCATCAGCCACCAGTAGGTGGATAGTATATAATATTTGTTGTACAATTTTGTGTCGATATGGCACATGAATTTGTACATGCTATATATCATGCATCATATCCATAATCTAGACAGGTTCTGCCATCGAAATCATTTAGATCACAGACCTCGGATCATTGTCTAATTCAGTTTCAGCAGGTGATGGGTGTGTAGGTACTACAACTTTGTGTCAAGATTAGACAGGAGTTACAAATTAGGTTTCCACTATTGAATCAAAAATTACCACAAGATTGTCCACTAAAATTTGTACCGTCGCATTGTTCAGGTGTTTCTACTATTCAGTTTCCACAAGATCATAAGACGTTTACAGTAGCCTCACATCATCATGTAGTGGTACTATCATATTTGTTTGTCATTTCCACTTTGGCTAGGAAATTTCATGCTCAGGAATATGTGTATGAAAATGTAGTTTCTCATGTGGATGGAATAATTTCTTCACCGTTTCAGAATGTGATTTTTTTAACATTCATTCGATTGGTATCGATTCAGGAAAGAGAAAAATCTACGGATAATGGTAGAATTCATATAGTTGGCGTAGCTGTGATTTGGCAGGATGGATGAGTTAGATTGACCGACAAGATGCTTCCGCTTAGAGTAGTAGAAAATCCTGCTCAGCTTATAATAAGGGTTTCTCAGGTGTATAGTTTTAGACTTTCATCTCAGGATAAAATATCAAATCAGGTGTATGCTCTACCACAAAATAATTGGTCTCAGGATAGTGATGTAAATGCATTTCATGATATATATAGCTTGGATCAGGTGTAGGCATTATCGAATCAAGTGATGTTTATAGTTAGAAAGTCTTCTCTACATTGCATAGATTCGCAGGATCATTTTATATAGAAACTAAAATAATTAACTTGATCTGGAAAGGATGGATTGTAGTTTACAAATCTAGTTTTGTTGGGTGATAAATCAGTTCCGCTTACTACTACGAAGATCTGTTCTCATTCTGGCAGATCTCAGAATCCAGTTAGAGTTACATAAAAATTATTGTCATGAGTGATGCTGTTTGATCAGGTTAATGAATTATTTTTTTGATATGTTGTTTGAAATTTGGAAAGACTCATATTGGTTTGATCGTATGCTTTGAGGATAATACCATATACAGAACCTCTTCTGAGTGTGACATAAAGACTGCCGCTATCTACACCTGCTCGATCGTCCACTAGAGCGAATTTTATGTCAGGAATATTTTTTTTAACGAAATATATTGAATCTGGTTTTTTGTTTGGTACTTGAGCGAAGAAAGGATTTTGTAATCCGATATTTCCATCTCGATCTGACTTAGAAGATCGTCGAACAAAAGGATTACGTGGTTTATTGAAAGATATATTTTGAGCTAATTTATTTCCTAGATTATCTGTTCAGGTGATACTTAGATAGATTTCTTCTTCTTTGTCTCGGACAAATCTTGAGAATGGATTTAGATTTATAGAGTATCATCTATTTTTTCATTCTCGGGTAGCTTGTCAGTTGGGATTTATAAGTATATCTGGATCGTTGTATTTATATTCATGTGTTGTTTCGCTTCCACTTAGAGTTGTCGATATAGAATTTAGTGAAACTCAATATTGATTGTCTTTGGTAGATGTTGGAATATAATTTCATCAATTTATTTCGTAGTGATATCATGTGTTTGATAGATCATTTAATAGGTATGTGATGTTTTGTAGATTTACTCTGTATGCTCCATTTGCGATATTTAGATTTTGTAAAAGTGGAGGATTATTGTCTATGAGACAGGGTCAGGTTTGGAAAGATACAGATAGATTTTCTACTCCAGAAAGAAGATCGTATCATCATCATGCTTGGCTTATAGTCGAGTCTCCGGCCGTTTGTCCACTTGAAAAATTTACTACATAAAAAGATAAATTTGAATTTATAATTCAAGTTTTGTTGGTTATTCTAAATGTTCATACAAGTCAATTTAGTCAATTTCGTTGTTGGCCAACATTGAAAGAATTATTTGAGATATTTACTCTACCTGTGTTTCATAGATTTAAAATGCTAGGTATACTAGTGGCTGGCAATAGAGGATATAATGGCCAGAAGTTATTTTCTCGGTTTGGAATTAGGTTTATTTCACTTGGTTTATAGTCTAGATAAATTTGAATAGAGGTAGTTGGATTTGGCGAGTCTAGAATAATATTGATTGGACTTTCACAGTACATTCTGCCAGAGTAATATCATGGATTATTTCATAGTTTCAATTTCAAAATCGCATCTTGTTCTCATCAGAGGACAAAAAGTAAATTTAGAAATATAATTATGAGTAGACCTATTCTTTTCATATGGTATTATTTGCTTGTATAGTAAACTTTCTAATTATGGCGATGAAGATAATAAATAATAATATAATTCTGATTATTATCCTTGTGTAGGTGATAGAATTTGATTCCACTTCTTTCTTATGGTTTTTCACGAAGCTTGTTATGGATCAGGAATTGTTATATATTTTGCAACTTTTAAGTAATGATGGATCTATTTTTGGGCAGTCTCAAGTGGTGAAGACATATTTAGCAAATCAGGCTTTAGTTAATAGATCTCATCATCAAGGTCTACTTATATTTGAATCTCAAGCCGTTTCATTTAATCAGATTTTTTTAACATCAAAATATAGAGTTGTTTCTTTGGTGGTAGAAAATGGTCTGAAAATTAGAGTTCAGAATTTTCATTTTCATTTGGAATATCATGGATATTGGTAAGAGGTTACTTTGATTTTATTTCAATTTATATCCATTCACCCACCAATATTTAGAAAATCTCATGGGATAAAACAAAGTGGAATTATTTCTCAAGTATTGAATAGTAGTATCATATCTGCAGCGGCTATATCTTCTCCTTCTCAGTCTATCATAATGTCTATGGATGCATTACATTTACTATTGAGTTCTTTATATTCTGGTGATATAGAAAAATTAGCAGATTTTGAAAAACTAAATATGCTAGCTAATATTATTCAGATTGATAAAAGATTTCTGATTTTCATTTTTATATTACTCATTGTAAAAAGGCGTAATGGTCAAAACATTTCATGAGAGAGATGCTATTCATCCACTTATATAAAGTGTAGATTCTTTGAAACTTATAGGACTTTGGATATTACCAGTGATTAGAGTAAGGCTTCAAAGTATGCCACAATAAAGTGTATTGTTTGATATGTAGGGATTTTGTCATCATGTAATATATACCTTAGGAAGTGAATAAATTTGTCATGTGATAGAGTTTGGGGTTCGATATATTTCGAACATATTTTCACAATCATAGAATGAGCACTGATTTCTGGTTGTAAAAGAATATCTATCGTTTGGTGGAACGATGCTGTTTTGTTGGTTGTCTTTTGCTGCTACTTTGATACATATTTCAGTTTGATTTGTTGGTAGGATAAATTCATGTCAGGAGTAAATAGTTCCAGATGAGATTCTAATCATGTAATCTGGAGTATTTGCAAATCCAGGAATGGCTTCTTTGTATATATCGTTACCGGAAAAGTATCATATGCGGCTGCCACTACATCATCATGAATAAACTTCTACTTCTATAGAATCTGGATTTACTCAGGCTCGGTTATCTGAAAATTTGATAAATATATCCGTTTTGGGTAAAACATTCTCTTCTCAGGTATTGGGTGATTGAAAAGCTATATTAGGTGGAATGGGACTATTGAATGTGTAAAATAAATTTAAAGTATGTCAGGCATAATCGCTGATGTTTCAGGAAAACCTCATAGTCTTTTCTATACCAAAGTCGCTTAATCAGAATGGAGAAACTGAAATCCAATAATCTCTTCGTTTACGATTTCGTGTTTTACCCGTTCATGCTAGATTTATCCATGCATTGGATCAGGTAAAAGAAATTTTGGAGCCATCGGAATATATAAATTCTATTGTCATAGAGTTTGGATCGATTCACGAGGCCTTGTCTGCTTGGTTTTTGCCATAATAGTAATCTTGTAGAACGATATTGTCTGTTTTGTATCATGGTTGATCTTTGATGTAGCCGGATCAATCTCTGACAAAAAAATCGAATCCAAAAAGATATCTTATTCTGTCTGAGTTATTTATATCTAATACGCTTTGTGTGTTTTGTGGGTATTCAGTATCAGGTTCACAGGTTCATGGAGATAGGGTGTAATGTGCGTTTCATGTTTCAGTTAAACTATCCGTGGTGGGATTGAACATAATTGATGAGTCATTTGAAAAATCTTGTGGATCCAAGGTATGTGCGTAAATTTCAAATTTGGTTTCTGTGGTGGTGACTGAATGAGTTTGAAAATTAAGATTTCACAATGAAATATTGTCTCCTGATATTCTTTGGGTAATTGGGTTATTGTATGCACTTGTGATAAGCCTGGTAGGCAAATCTCATATATCTGTCTGAACAATAGTATTGTAAAATCATCATCGAGAGAATGATATATCGGTACCTAAAATATCCAATGGATCAAATATTGTGTCAATTCTTGTACCATAACTTTGGGATCATTGGTGGTCTAGTTTAATTTCTACTTTGATTGGACAAAGCATTTTGAAATCTCAAGTACTTGGAGAAAAATATAATTTTGCTCAAAGAGAAAAACCTGATATAATTATTATACCTTGTATTAAAAATATTGGAATATAAAAAAACTTTTTTCCCATAGATTTATGGTAACATTCGTGGTAAAAGACCGATTTCTGAATATTCGTTTCAAATAGATCGTTGGTGTAGATTGTAAACTATAATTCATATATCAGCGATAGTTACTCATCCATCGGCATCCATGTCGTATTTATCCAATCAATATTCTTTATTTGTTTTGTTTATGTAGGGTAATAATTTGGCTATATCATCTCAATTTATTTCTCAGTCGTAAGGAGCTATTTCTCATACTTTGAGATATAAATATCCATTATCTGAAAGTCAGTCTTCATTTCTATCTTCTGTGCTTGCTCAAAAAATATTTTGTCCTGTGGTGAAGTCTATTGTGTTGTTTTCTAAATTTATGAGTGCTCAAGAGATAAGTATTTTCGTACTTGATAATCATTGGAATGTAACCAAGTAATATCAGGATAAAGTCGTATTTATATTTGTTTTACCTGTTCATCACCATCATAGACTTATGGATCATGTTGTTATAAAATTTCAATTTATATTGTAGAATCATAGTGTTCAAAATGTTCTTTGGTTTGGTAGTATTTTTTGGGAAGATGGAAATGTATTACGATTTTCTTGGAATGCCTTCACTTGTATTGTATTACATCTTATAGAATCTCATATTACATTGAAATCTATAAATCAGATTTTGGATAAAGCTATATCAAATACTCAAATGCCAGCAGTATTGGCTTCTTGTACTGCTATACATCAAAAATTATCTCAAGTGCTACAGGCATTGAAGCTTAGTTGTATGTATTTGTAAACTCATGATCACATTGGTAGAGCAAAACTTCATGTATCAAATGTCATATTTGATCTAAAACTATTTGATGCTAGGTCACATCATAAAATATTCTCTGTGTCGTTGGTATGGGATTGGGTTCAGAAATTTAGTTTTAGAAGCATATCTTTGTTAGAGGTATTTTGTATTTTTACTCGAAATCAAGTAAAATTGGCTCATGAAACATCAACAGTTGCCTGTAGATGGTCTATAAATGGTGAATTTATGCCGGTATGAAAAGTAATATCAAAAATTCAGAATCATTCTTCTTGAGAAAAAATTTGTTGTATAAAAATGGCTGAAAAAAACATAAAAAAGGATAATAATTGGAATTTTTTCTTAGAAAATTTCATAAAGAAATCTTAATATAAAAGTTAAGATAAAAATTATATAAAAAACTCTTTTTATCAAGAGAAACTGGTGTTTGGGGTCTGTTTTTTTGTCTTGCTTTTTGGAAAAATTATACTATCAATTATTTGTTTTTATCTCTATCCAAATTTATGGATATTATTTTTAAAACGCTTGGTGATAAAAATCGTAGAAAAATAATTCAAATGTTGAAGCAAAAGGAGATGAACGTGACGGAATTACAACAATATTTCGATATTACTCAGGCTTCACTGTCGCATCATTTGGATGTACTTAAAAGCTCAAATCTTATTGTCAGTCAAAAAAGATGACAGTTTGTTTATTATAGTTTGAATCAATCTGTTTTTGAGGAGAGTATTCATATGCTTTTGAATATGCTGGTATAAGAAATTAAAAACTAATAACTAAAAATTAATAATGTAGGAACTTTTATAATAAAAAAACCCTCGATTGTCTGAGGATTTTTTGTTTATTCGGGTTTTGAAACTATTTTTGAATTATTATATTTTGTCATTTGTTTTTCCATTCGATCCATTTAGCTTTGATTAGAGCTTTGTATTGGATACTGTATTGTGTTACGCTAAATAATGTCGTAGTGACTATATATAGGCCAACTCAAGCGTTCATTGTGTATACGAAAGATCACATCATAAATACCATGAATATATTCATCATACCCATCATTTTCCCCATATCTGGCATAGCAGCTCATCATACTGCTGGAGCTGTGGCAGGTTTAGCTAATGTTGTAAGCTTCATTTGAAGGTAAGTTCAGATTCAAGCGATTATTGTCAATGCTATATTTTTTGTTTCAAGCAGGTTCATTCAAAAAAAGTTGTGACTTATATTGGCTGGATCTAGATATTGGGATCAAAAGCTATGAAAGAAACTGTATAATCGGTCTGTAGGGATATCGTTTCCTGAGATTTTTCTGATAACTGTATAAAGTCATAGAAATATTGGTATCTGGATAAGCATCATTAGACATCACTTAAGTGGTCATTTTCAGTTTGTTTTGAAAACCTTCATAGTTTCTTCAGATAATTTTTTTGGATCATCTTTATATTTTTCTTGAATTTCTTGTAGTTTAGGTTGTAAGTCTGACATTCATTTTTGCATATCATTTCCAGCCGAGGTTTGTTTGATCATAATCAATCTGATTGTGATGGTCAAAAGTATAATGGCTATTC
>JAYSML010000023.1:0-2127 GCA_043724745.1 bacterium | reverse complement strand
GCAGGATTGCTTACTCCAATGAGCTCTCGAAAATCTTCTACTGTGTTTGTTTGTTTTGATAGTGTCATGAGTACAACCTCTCCTGATGTTGTGAAATCTAGTAATTCATTGTAGAATGGTTTCCCCCTATGGTCCTCATATAAAAATTCGGCATCTTTTTTTGTCAAAGTGGTTTCTTTGACTGCCTTGATGCTAAACCCTTTTTCTTGGATTATTGCCATAATCTTTTTTTTTGCCCAGAAGGCGTCTGGTTTGATAAAACTAAATGTTTTCATAAGTTTTTTTGTTTTTGGTTTCTTTGTCATTGTTGACATACAAAATATAAACTATTTAAAGGTGCTTTCAAGTGAAATTTTCTCCTGGCTATTGTATTTTTGTTTTCGATTATTACATATTCGGTGTTTATTTTTTTTGAAATAAAAATGTCTGTGTATTCTTTTTCTCAACTTCAAGTATATCAACAATGTCCTCGCAAATATCAGTATAAATATGTCGATAAAATAAAAGATAAGGACTTTGAATCTTCGTTGGATTTGCTTTTGGGAACTTGTGTACATTCGACATTGGAATATTTTTATAATCAGATTAATATTTTTAATATTTTGGAAGAGGGTCAGCTGGTAGGCTATTTCGATACTTTGCGGGAAGAAGAATTGGAAAAGAATAAATGATCTGAGTCTATTATTTCCAAATGAGATCAAACAGCAAATGATTATATGCGTAGAGGACAGCAATATCTGATTAGGTATTATAATAAATACCAGCCTTTCGGTGATATAAAGATAGTAGCTACAGAACAACAGATTGTTTTCGATCTAGACTGACAGAAACAATTTCGTGGCGTGATAGATAGATTGGATAAAGATTGAGATACTTTCGTGATAAATGACTATAAAACTAATAAAAATTTACCGACAGAAAGTAAAGACGAATATATAAATCAGCTGACATTATATGCTTTGGGTGTTAAACAAAAATATGGTAAATATTTCAAAAATATAAAAGCTAGACTTTATTATCTACATTTTGAATTAGTAGATGAATGGGAAATTACAGATGAGCGCCTAGATGCTGTAGTAAAAAAATATCAGGAAATAGTGGCAGAGATAGAGGACTTAAAATTTCACTATAATATGTGAGACAGAAGTATTTTCAAGCCCGTGGAAAATAAATTTTGTAAGTATTGTGAGTATTTTTCTATTTGTCCGCTTTGGACTCATATGAAGTATGATGATGAGGTGGTGGGATGAGAACTTAGTGAAAAAACAATAAAAAATCTGACGGATGAATATGTGCAAATTTCCAAAGAAATTCGTGAAATGGAGGGTCAAAAGGAATGAATAAAAGAAATTTTGATAGAATATATTCAGAAAAAGTGATTTTTGAAATTATTTGGAAATGAGTCTAAGATTAGTTTTTCTCCCACTGAAAATCTTTCTATCAAAGACAAGGAAGGAGTGAAATGAGTTTTTGCTGAGATTGGAATTTTAGATCAGATTTTGGATTTAGATAGATTTAAACTTCAACGTGTGATAAAAGATAGAAATTTTGATTTGGAAAAAATAAAGGATTTCGTAGAATTGAAAAAATTTTGGATGCTTAGAGGATCTTAAAAAAAATTTATTATTAATAATTTTTATTATGCAGACAATACTTAGTTTCTGAAATATAAAATGGATTCATTTGGTAGATCCCCAAAAAGAAGAAATAAATATTTTGGTAGAAAAATATGATTTTCATGAAATTATAGAAGAGGATTTGATAGATTTTGCGACTCAAGAAAAAATAGATATGTATGAGGGGTATCTATCTATGGTCTTGAATTTCCCCAAGTATGACGGACAAATAAAAAAATATCAACAAAATGAATTTAGTGTGATATTGTGAAAAGATGTCATTATAACCATGACAAAATATGAGACTAATCATGTAAAAAAGATTATAGAAGACTATTCTCAAGAACTAAAAGAAAGAGAGGTAGATGAAGACTATAAAATATCTACACATTATATATTATATAAAATAATAGATACGCTTTACGATAAGGCAATTAATATATTAAATAAATCGTTTAAGGATGTTATGATTTTGGAGGAGGAGCTTTTTAGAAAAAATAGATTAGAAAAA
>JAYSML010000022.1:0-5347 GCA_043724745.1 bacterium | reverse complement strand
ATCAGATTTTTGTATTTTATCCTGTCATATCCCTGTATATAAATGAGATAAAATAAACATTACTCAGGCGTATATAAATGCAATACACAAAAATCATGAAAAAATAAAATTTATATGACATATCTGCAATGAAACCACTTCTGAATATCTGAATGTGGAAGCAGTTGCTAAGGTTTTGAATCAATATCAGATTCCTATCGAGATCAATTGTGCTTACCTAAATATGAAAAGAACAAATTTAGAAAAATTAAATAAATTGATTCATTTGGTGGAGGGATGAGTTTACGTAAATAGTGATTTGCATGTTTTGAATGATTTCAATCTCAGGCAGGCAGGATTTGATTATTTGAAAGAACAATGACTTAAATAATTGACATATTTTCTATTATGTATTTAATATTGTAATTTGTGGGTATATTTGTAAACTCATTTTTACAAATAAAAAAAATTAATAACCAATAAAAACAAAATCTATGACAACAGAAAACGAAAATCGTTATGAACAACGCGGAGTTTCGGCTTCGAAAGAAGATGTACACAATGCCATCCGCAACATCGACAAAGGCCTGTATCCTAAAGCATTCTGTAAGATTATCCCTGATATATTGGGTGGTGATCCTGGTTGGTGCAATATTATGCATGCAGATGGAGCTGGTACCAAATCGTCGTTAGCTTACTTATACTGGCTGGTCTCAAAGGCATTGGAATCTGGCAAAGAAACTGGTGATCTTTCCGTTTGGAAAGGAGTTGCCCAGGATGCCATTGTTATGAACCTTGACGACTTACTTTGTGTCGGGGCTACTGACAGGATATTGCTTTCATCGACAATTGGTCGTAACAAAAACAAAATTCCTGGCGAAGTAATTGCTGCACTTATCAATGGTGCAGAGGAGTTTTGTTCTGAATTGCGCGCAATGGGAGTCAATATTTATCCAACAGGTGGAGAAACTGCTGATGTTGGAGATATTGTTCGTACCATTATTATCGATTCGACCGTGACTTGCCGTATGAAACGTGAAGACGTTATCGATGCTAGCAATATTCAGGCTGGTGACGTAATTGTTGGTCTGTCATCGTTCGGACAAGCAACTTATGAAAAAGGGTATAACGGCGGTATGGGTTCAAATGGATTAACTTCTGCAAGGCATGATCTGCTTTGTAGTGAGTATATCGAGCAATATCCTGAAACATTTGACCCTCAATTGCTTATTGATTGCCCTGAGAAGGTTTATTGTGGAAAAAACCGTTTGTATTTTAAAATTCCTAATGCTTATTGGGATTTAGATGTAGCTATTGCCAATAATTGGAATGGCTTAAATAAACCTGATGTCGGTAAATTGATATTGTCTCCGACTCGTACTTATGCGCCTGTGATTAAAAAAGTACTTGAACAATTGAATCGTGAAAATATTCACGGAATGATTCACTGTTCTGGTGGTGCTCAAACCAAAGTATTACACTTTGTAGATAATGTCCATGTGATCAAGGACAATATGTTCGAAGTTCCTCCGCTATTTAAAATGATTCAGGATGAGTCGGGAACTAGCTGGCAGGAGATGTACAAGGTTTTCAACATGGGACACCGTTTTGAAATCTACTTGGCTCCTGAATATGCGGAACAGGTAATTGCTATTTCAAAAAGCTTCAATATCGATGCCCAAATTGTTGGTCGTGTTGAATCGTATGAAGGCAAGAAACTCACTATCAAATCTCCTTATGGAGAATTCACTTACTAAAACATTATTAATCTTTTAAAATAAAAACGGGATTGTTTATCTTCCCGTTTTTGCATTTGTTTTTTTTAGATTTAGGCTTAGGTTTACTTCTCTATTTCTGGAGTAAGTGCTCATGTGGCAAACTCTACATGTTCTTTATCTTCACTTACTAAGTTTGGATTTGGACCTGTCCTGAATGGGAAGTCTTCGGGGATATAATATCATTTGATTTGACTAAGACATTTCAAAACATTTGTTTGTCGGTTTATTGGACTAGATGCATAAATTTTTCAATCTTTATTTCCATATCTAGAAAGTTGGTTGATGGTATGATATTTTCATAGGTAAGCATTATTTAAGGTCACAGGGACGGCTCTTGCTCATACGTAAGCGGAGTAGAATGGAACCCTATCTCATCTGTCGTTGTTTCATACGTTTCAGATATTATTCGACGTAGAAAGATATTTTCATAAGGTACTCTCGGCGAAAGCTACACACATTACCATATCCTTGTCGATATTTGTTCATTTCACTACATCTTCTCGGAAAGAAACATCTTTGTATATTCATACTCAATATCTTCTGAGAAACTGGACTTCTCTTTCGCGTAATGTAGCTCAGGTCATCAAATCTAGATTTGTAATATCGATAGCTCTAGTATACTTATCTCTCAAATATTTAATCTGATATCATTCTGGTAGAGCGTTTTTTTCTTTTACTATACTTGCATCCAAAATATCGAATGGATCTATAGCTATTCAATCCTTAAATATTCAGAATGTTAAATTTGATCATTTGGATATAAATCAAGCTCATCTTGTTCCTGGTTCTCATCAGCTGTATCATATGATTTGTCATCTTTTTATAATATCTCATGCTTTGACTACAGATTTATTTATGTATTGATATGTACTTACATATCAGTCTGTGTGTAATATCATTATTCGATTGATTCATATTTCATCATTGTCTGCTACATAATATACAACTCAATCACGAACCGCATAAATTGGTGTATTTTGTATAGCCTTAATTTGTATTCATATATGAGGTATTCAATATTGGATTTGATAATTACTATCTCAGAAATAAGTTAGAATATTTTCTATTGGATAGATTGGTCGTGCTATAGGATATTTCTGGTCATTATTTTCTATTTTATCTAGTTCTTTGAGCTTCTTATCCATATCAAAGTCTGTTTTGTATATTCATTTCTGAGCTCATTTTACTAGTTCTGTCATTTTGTCATAAACTCATTTTGTACTTTCAAATAGAGTTTTGATGGTTGTTTGTCTTTGGATTTTATCGTTTTTGTAAAGTTCTATGAATTGTAGTAAATAGTTTTTCTTTTGGTTTAGTTTTTCTATTTCTACTTCATAATCTTTTGTTTCTTTTTCTTGTTGTGATTTTAATTCATGGTATTTTTTTATTAACTCTATTTGTTTATTTTCTTTTTCATCAAAATTTCACATGAGATCTCATAATTGCAAAAGCATGGATTCTGCGAGATAGTCGTTAGCTAGAGTAAGTGGGATGTTATCTGAATTAATAATAAGTTTGATATCATCTATGGAATTTAGAGAACTATCATCATATTTATTTCCAAGCTTATAAACAAAATTTGAAAAATCACTTATGTATTCCTTAGTCATGGTTTTGGAATCTCTGATATCTTTCAATTCTTTGTAGGCTATAAATATTTGTTTTTTGTAGTCAGTAATTTTTTTAATCATCGAGTAGATTTCTTCTGTGTTGTGGTTGATATCTGTGATAACACGTACTATCTCTTTTCTGACCTCTCTATATTTTGCATCTAATCAATCTTTGGTAGTTTCTTTTTCATCTAAATTAAATAATTCTTGAGTCAGATTATCTATATTTCATTTTAGATCGTTTATATTCTGAGCGGCCGCTTTTACGTCAAAATCATCTGCTCACATTTCGAGATTTACTGAATCTTGTGCTTTCGATACGGACAATAATGATATAAAGAAGAATAATATGGCTAGTAATTTGATATTCCTTGAGTTCATGTGTTTGAAATATTGGTAAAGATTTTCATCTCAATTATATTCCAAAAGCCAAAAACAATCAAAAAGAAGCTAATAATCTCTTCATTTAAGATTGACAAGTTGTATTAATATTATCTAGTTATTTGCTGTTTTTAATATCGATCTTTTTTATGAAAAATAACATTCATAAGACAAGTAATCCAAAAAATAGAAAATTGATTTTCATTCAGGCGTGTTTGGTGAGAATATCTGTAAATAACATTATGATAAAAGTAAAAAGACTTACTATCAAACCATAGGCGGACGATCCGTATTCTTTTTTGTGATCTTCTCCTATATGGAAGAAATATCTTGCTTCTATTAGGTTTATTGCAATTCCAAATAACGCTCATATGATGAATCAACTAATATTTAGTATAGAGTAGTATTCAAATCTATTTATTATATAAGGAAAATATATTGTAGCCAATCAAAATATGCTAGTGAAAACAACAATCATTAATTTTTTATTCTTTTGGAAGAAAATTGACAGTATGTGTCAGGCTACTGTTCAGGCTATGGAAGATATGATTACAAGTATCGATCCTTTTGGTGTTTTATTGAACATATCTATTCAGATTTCCAACATTTTTTGTCATATAGCTGTGGATATAGCCCACATAACAGATATAGGAATCAGTAATTGTATATATTTTTTCGATATATGTACGATAGATGGTATTATAGATTTGATATCTTTTTTAATATCGGATTTATGTGAGATTTTGTCATATTCCAAAAAGACTGAGAGGATGTTGGCTAGACATAAAATACCAATTATAGCCAAAAATCAATTGTTTCAGAGTTTGCTGTAAGAAAGAAATCATCAATAACTTCATATGACAATTCAGACCAACATTGCAATATTGAATAAGGCATTGACGGTGGTCTCTTTATATCATGAATTTTGTATTTCTTGGGTAATTATTATTCATTTTATTATTAACCAAATTCAATAACAGAATCAGATAATGGATACGATAATGACAAATGTATTGATGGGGAAATATCCTAATATATGTCATAGTATCAAGCAAAAGATAGAAAATGTTCATATTAGCATTAGAATGCTTTTTTTGTGAAATACCTGTGATAAGGTAACTCATACAAGATATGCAACTATAGATCCTAGGCTAATATATCACATTATCTCTTCTAGACTTATATCTATTACTTTCAGAGAAGATCGTAAATAGAATTTTACCATTCATATGAAGATGCTTCGTAATAATGTAATTATAACGAATATTATGAGATTCTGATGCTTTTTCATTGTTGATATACCTTCTATAAAAATCTATTTCTTATCATATTAGTTTGTTTTATATATTCTTGATCCGAAAGAAACTCTCTTTTTTCTGTGTTTTTTTCTGAGTATACCGGACAGTCTGGTATAAAATGGAAGTGTAAATGATTTATCGATTTATTTGATAGTCCTCAAATCAATCAGTCTCTAAGAAGTAGATTTACGTCTTTATGCTTTTTGTGTAGGAGCGTAGTTCGTTTTTCTATTAAATCGAACATTTCTTTCGTCTCTTTATTCTTTAGATCACTTAGTAAACAGATATGTCTTCTGGGTAC
>JAYSML010000021.1:0-2793 GCA_043724745.1 bacterium | reverse complement strand
TCTGTTTCTTTCGAAGAAGCCTATATTCAGGCTCTTACAGTATTTAGAGATAAATTATTAAATTAATTAACCTAACTCACAAAAAACAAAAACCATGAAAAAAATGTTTATAATTATGATTATCACTTCGATAGTGATAATCGCCATTGGCATTATATACAATGCATTGCCACAAGAGAAAAAAACCTGGATAGATAGCTCACTTGGTATTTATACCAATTCTATCTTGGTTCAAGGCGGAAGTCAAATTCTGCCAATTAGAGTTTCCCACGAGACCTACATATTTGCTAGAGACAATCTCAAGCAAGGGGAAGAAATAACTCTTTATTACAGAGCTGCCGGAAATAAACGCTTATGTTACGATCCTTATCATACAGAATTATTGTATGAGATTCCCCAAGGCGGTATAAAAGCTAGCTTCATAAAAATAATAGAGTCTGATTATTACTCCAAAAACAATCCTAGAGAGCCGTGAGTTAGTGGTAATTTCACGACATATAATTTAATATTAACATTATTGATATTTGTCTAAAAATATGTATAGTCTGTAACAAAGGTCATTAAAATAAAAACATGTCATGAAATGGTAGAAGCTATCAAATTAATGACGGGGATAATGTCCTGGCAACAGAAATCTCATTATTAACTAACCCTAAATTTACAAATTATGGAATTTTCAAGGAAAGGAATGTTTTTTCTTTCTGTGTCTATAATATTACTGGTTTTGTTGTTTTATTTCGAATCTTTCAGGTATCAGAGTTGTGACATACAGATATTTGAATCGGCAGGAAACTACAAAACCATTATTGAATTCCCTGTGCACGAGAAGATATCTTCCATTAAAGGAATAGAAATTCAATACATCGCTGGCGGTTATTCGGGCTCCTCAGAAGAGATAGATGAGTCTTACAAAGAATCCATTGAAGATGTAAAACAATCTTGGAAGATTGAAGACAATAATTGTATTCTAACTTTGCAGAAGTGCTTCTACTTTAGAGGGGGCGGCGAGGCTCCTTCAAAAATGCGTCTCAAGGTACTGGTAAATGGTGAGCTATTGAGGCTTAGCTCTGAAAATGAAAAAGTAAAAGGAATTTTTAATCATTAATCATTACTTGCAAAATGATTCAATGATTCTAGGAAGTTGTGACCTAGTAGTAATTTCACGACACCTAACTGACAAGTATTTCTTCGTCAGTTTTTTTTTATTTTCAAAAAATTATTTGCATTGAAAAAATAAAGATAAAATATAAACTGCACACTATAAATTATTCACTTTTAACTATTAACTAATTCAAGGTGTCTCTAGCAAATAAATATCGTCCAAAAACATTTGATACAGTGATAGCACAAGGACATGTCACAGATATTCTCAAAGCTCAAATCCAAAGTGAAAAAGACAATCATAGTAATTATATTCTATTCTGACCTAGAGGTACCGGAAAGACTACTATTGCGAGAATCTTGGCAAAAGCCATAAATTGTCTGAGTCCAAATGATGGTAATCCTTGTGGTGAATGTGCAAATTGTAGAGTGATTGATGAATGAAAATCCCTCGATTACGTAGAAATCGATGCTGCATCTCATACATGAGTGGACAATATCAGAGAGGAAATTATCGATAAAATTCCTTATCCTCCTACCCAATTGAAAAAGAAAATTTACGTAATAGATGAAGTACACATGCTTTCCAAATGAGCATTCAATGCCTTACTCAAGACAATAGAGGAGCCAAGAAGTAATGTTTGCTTTATCCTAGCAACTACCGAGATAAACAAAGTTCCAGATACAATCATATCTCGTTGTCAGGTTTTCAATTTCAGGAAAGTTCCAGAATTTCAGATGGTTGCCCATCTACAAAATATTTGCAACCAAGAATGACTAGGTTATCAGCCAAATGCATTAGAGATTATAGCCAAGATATCCGAATGATGCGTACGTGATGCTGTGAAATATTTAGATCAAGTAAGCATACTTTGAGATATAAGCGAAGAACATATCACTAAATTTTTATGAGTGGCATCACAAGCCATGATACAAGACTTTTTGTGATTGCTAAAAAAAGAAGATCTAAATCAGATTTTCCTATTTATAGATAATGTTTATCAGCAGTGAATAGATCTCCATAGTTTTGCCAAGCAGTCTCTTATGTACATCGACCAAAATTTATACGAAGATATCCAATTCCTATTGTCTATCTCAGATGTATTTACTGATATTCTAAGCACAATCAGGTATTATCCATATCCAGCCATTGTCTACAAAATAGCTATAAATAAATACATAAATCGTGATTCTAATCCCGAAGTCAAAGTTTCCACTCCATCTATCCAAACAAATCCAACTTATTCACAAGAGCCGAAAGTAGAAGTCTCTATACCAAAAAAAGAGCCAGAATTACAAAAAGAATCAGCTCCATTAAATGAAAATGTTAAGTCTGAACATAAAACGGAGAATGTGATTTTATTAGAACAACTATTATCAAAGATAGATAGATCTTCCCTGTCCAAAACCCTTAAAGAACATATAGTTATAGAGTCTATTGAAAAAGACCTAATTACATTAGTAGTGATAAATAAATTTGCTCATCTACTATTAGATAAACCAGAAAATTTAGATTATCTAGAAAATTTATCTTCAGAAATATTAGCTAGACCAATAAAAATTAAATTAGTATATGAATCCAAGGATCAATATTTTGCAAGACAGCTATGATAATCTAAATTTTAATTGGCTATTTATCTTATGTCTTCACCAGAATATCAATTAAATATTGTACAACAAAATGAAATAAAC